>DASWMR010000613.1:0-3570 GCA_036399635.1 Actinoplanes sp.
CGGCCTGGACCCGCGGCACCTGATCCTCGAGGTCACCGAGAGCGTCGAGGTCAGCGACCCGGCGGCCGTCGAGCAGCTGCGGCTACTGCACGACATGGGCATCCGGATCGCGCTCGACGACTTCGGCACCGGGTACGCGACGCTGCAGTACCTCACCACGCTGCCGGTCGACATCCTCAAGATCGACCGTTCGTTCGTGGCGACGCTGAACGGCACCCCGAACGGTGCCACCGTCGTCGAGACGCTGCTGCGGATGAGCCGGATGATGCGGCTCGACACGGTCGCGGAGGGCGTGGAGTCGCTGACCCAGGCGGCCGAACTCGCCGAGCTGGGCTGCCCCAACGCGCAGGGCTACCACTTCGCCAAGCCGATGCCGGCCGACGAGGCGGCGGCGATGCTCGGCGCTCCGGTCAGTCAGGTCGTATGAGAGGGGGCCGCCGGAACCGGCGGCCCCTCCGCCTCTGATCTGATCTGGACACCGACCGGTGTCCAGATCAGCAGGGCCAGGCTAAACCAGACGTACAGGTTGCCGCCGATCACCTCGAGCGGCGGCCGCGGCCCCTTCTCCCACAGCCAGGTGACCCGGGAGGTCATCACCAGGTAGGCCGACGCGCCCAGATAGAGCGGCCGCCGGTCCACTCCGGACAGCCCGGCATCGACGCAGCGGACGATCGCCGGGATCAGCCAGACGCAGTGGTGGATCCAGGTGACCGGGCTGATCAGGCAGCCGAGCACGCCGGTCAGAGCCAGCCCGCCCAGGATGTCGTCCGGTGTCCGGCGCACCCGCCAGGCCCAGAAGGCGAGGGTGAGCAGAACGCCGACGATCCAGAGCCGGGCCGCCACGGCGTCGATCGGCAGGCGGGCGAGGAAGCCCCGCTCGGACTGGTTGGACAGGAACGACAGCACCCCGACCCGGTTGGTGTCCCACAGCGCCGAGGTCCAGAATTCGCGGGACTCGTCCGGGAAGATCACTGCGGCCAGCAGGGTGGCCGCGGTGGCGGTGCCGGCCGCGGTGGCCGCGGCCCGCCAGCGGCGGGTCAGCAGCAGATAGAGGATGAAGACGCCGGGGGTCAGCTTGATCGCGGTGGCCAGGCCGATCGCGGCGCCCGCCCACCGGCGGCCCCGGGCGAGCCCGAACAGCAGATCGCCGGCGACCAGGGTGAGCAGCAGGGTGTTGACCTGGCCGAAGGTGATGGTCTCGCGGACCGGCTCGAACGCGATCGCGAGGCAGACCGCGATCGCGAAGCCGAACCAGACCGGCCGCCCGAGCCGCCGGATCAGCGGGCCGGCGAACCACCAGGTGAGCAGCGCGGTGGTGAGGACGGTGGCGAGCACCGCGAGCACCACCACGACGCCGAACGGCAGCACCGCCATCGGCGCCATCACCAGGCCGGCGAAGGGCGGATAGGTGAAGCCGTACGGGGTCTCCGGCCGCAACCAGTCGTAGACCATGCCGCCGTCGCCGCGGAACCAGTAGCGGATCGCGCCGTAGTAGACCTTGGAGTCGAAGTACTCGTTACGTGTCTGCGCCAGGTAGACGATCAGCAACGTGATCAGCCCGAGCGCGGCGACGATCCCGATTTTTCGCTTCATGTAGCGCTTTCCCTGTGGCAAATATGAGAAGAACCGTCATCAGGACCGCTCCCTGGCTCTTCATGGCGAGGGCCAGGTTGTAGCCGTCCGGCAGGCAGAGCACACCGGCGACCGCGCCCGGTATGACCAGCCACCGGGTGTCCCGGCGCAGGGTCGCGGCCAGCACCGGCAGCGGCCAGATGGCGTACCAGGGGTGGAACACCGGGGCGAGCACGACGGTAGCGGCCAGCGCGTAACCGGCGTACCGGATGGGGTCCCCGCCGTGCCGGGCCCGCCACCAGAGCAGCACCAGCACCACCGCCAGGGCGATGATGCCGACGATCCGGGTGACCGGGACGGCGTTCGGGCCGAACAGGTCGATCGTCATGCCGACCGCGGTCGGTGGCGAGGTCCACTGCACCGAGACCCCACTGCCGGCCAGCCCGGTCAGCCAGCCGAGACCCCGGCCGGCAGCGAGCGACACGGCCAGCAGGATGCCCAGGAGCGCCACCCCCAGCTCCACCCGGGCCCGGCGCACCCCGAAGAGCAGCGCGAACGGCACGACCACGACGGCGGTGGCCTTGATCCCGATGGCCAGCCCGAGTAGTACCCCGGCCATCCACATGCGCCGGCGGCTCGCCAGCGCCAGCCCCGCCACCACGAAGCCGACCATTACGGCATCGTTGTGCGCGCCGGAGATCAGGTGGATCGGGATCAACGGGCAGGCCAACGCCAACCACACCGCGCGTTCCACCGGCACGCCGACCCGCTTCGCGAGCACCGGCAGACACACCGCGATCAGCACGACGCCGAGCCCGGCGATCACCCGCAGCGCGGCGACCGTCCCGGCGAGCGAACCACCCACCTGCACCGCGCCCGCCGCCAGGATCAGGAACACCGGGCCGTAGGGCGCCGGCGCCGAGAGCCAGGTCGGCGACACCGCCTCCGGCCACGGGCAACCCAAGAGATCAACCCCGCCGGCGTACGGGTCCAGGGCCGCGCCCTGCTGCCAGCCCTGACACGCGTACGAGTACGCGTCGTAGCTGCCAAGCGGAAGGAACGGCAGCAACGGGACCGCCCAGAGAGCCGCCGTCACGTACGCCCAGCGCACCGACGGCACCGCGTGCCGGCCGAACCACCAGGCACCGGTCAACAGCAGCGTGCCGAGCAGCCAGGCGACCGGCAGCAGCACCCCGTTCTCGCCCGCGAAGATCGTGCGCGGCGTCACCGTCGGCTGCCACGGCGAGCGGGCTCCCCCGAGGTAGGCGGCCACCGCCAGCAGAACGCTTCCGGCCAGGCCCGCATAGCGGAGGAGGGCGGTGCGGGGCATGGCGAGCACCCTACCGTGACGCACTGCAACCACCTGGTAGACCGGTAGGGTCGTGCGCGTGTGGGCTCGGCACCGGCTGGAGTGGGTCACCGCCGTGGTCGCGGCGGTGCTCGGCGCCGTCTACCTGACTTTCCCGCCGATGGGCTCCGACCTGGCCGCGCAGACCGCCCGGGCCGCCTTCTTCGCCGAACACGGCTACACCCCGATCGACCTGCGCTGGTACGCCGGCGTCGACCAGCTCGGCTACAGCCTGGTCGCGCAGCCGGTGATGGCTCTGCTCGGCGTGCGGCTCACCGGCGTGCTGTCGCTGGTCGCCGCCGCGACCCTGCTGGCCGCCCTGCTGCGCCGCACCGGCGCGCCCCGGCCCAGCCTGGGCGCCCTGGTGGGCACGGCGTGCATCGCCGGCAACTTGGTGAGCGGCCGGGTGACGTACGGCCTCGGGGTTGCCCTGGCCTTGGGCGCCCTGCTCGCCGTTCTCCCGCCGCGCCGGCTCTGGCCGGTCGTTATCTTGCTGGCTCTGCTCGCCTCGGCGGCTAGCCCGGTGGCCGGCCTGTTCCTCGGCCTGGCCGGTGCCGCGCTGCTGCTTTCCGGCCGGATCGGCGCGGGCTTGCTGATCGCCGTGCCGGCCGCGCTGCCGCTGGGCCTGAACGCGCTGCTCTTCGGCGACG
>DASWMR010000614.1:0-6417 GCA_036399635.1 Actinoplanes sp.
CGGCTCGGCTCTCGTCGGCCATGGTGAAGTCCTCTCGTCGGGCGCTACTGGCGTGACGGTATCCAATCACGGTGCGACCGTGCGGGCATATGGGGCGTGCCGGGGCGCCGGTACCCGGCCGTCTACCATCGGCGGGTTGACCGCGAGCACGGACGGAGATCCCCATGGCGAAGAAGTCGCGCAAGAAGAAGGCCCGGAAGAAGAGCGCCGCCAACCACGGCAAGCGCCCCAACAGCTGAGACACGAGGAAGGCCCGGCGCGATGCCGGGCCTCCTTCATCCGTGCTGGGCGGTACTTCATCCGTGCTGGGCGTTACTCACGGCCGTAATTCGTGCGTCTCCACCTGGATCTCGAGCTGGTCCAGCTTGATCCGGAGCCGCTCGCGAAGCTCCTTGGGGGCGGTCTCGTCGCCGCAACAGCGGGCGACCAGCGCCTTCACCTCATGCTCGATGCCATACTCGCGCAGGCACCCCGAGCAGTCGTCGAGATGCTTCTGGATCAGCGACCGCCGATCCTCGCTGCACTCCAGGTCGAGGTAGAGATAGACCTCGCCGATTACCTCACTGCAGTCGGCCTCATGGTGGTCACCGTGCACGCCGCTCATCCCGTCACGCCTCCTGCGGTTCCGAGGCGGTCCGGGTGATACCCCGGTCGGCGGCGTACCGCTCCAACAGCTTGCGCAGGTTGCGGCGGCCGCGGTGCAGGCGGGACATGACGGTGCCGATGGGCGTACCCATGATGTCGGCAATCTCCTTGTACGAGAAACCCTCGACATCAGCGAGGTAAACGGCCAGTCGGAAATCTTCCGGCAGCGCTTGGAGGGCCGCCTTGATGTCGCTGTCCGGCAGCCGGTCGAGCGCCTCGGTCTCGGCCGACCGCAGACCCACCGACGTGTGCGACTCCGACGCGGCGAGTTGCCAGTCGCTGATCTCCTCGGTCGGCGCCTGCACCGGCTGACGCTGCTTGCGCCGGTACGAGTTGATGTAGGTGTTGGTCAGGATCCGGTACAGCCAGGCCTTGAGGTTGGTGCCCTCTTCGAACTGGTGGAACGCGGAGAACGCCTTCAGGAACGTCTCCTGTACCAGGTCCTCGGCATCTGCCGGGTTGCGCGTCATCCGGAGCGCAGCCGCGTACAGCTGGTCCACGAACGGCAACGCGTCGCGCTCGAAGCGCGCCCGGCGCTCCTCGGTCCGCTCTGTTTGCGCCACCCTCAGCTCTCCCCTCGACTGCCCCGCCGAGGATACGGGTAGTGCCCCGCTGACGGATTCGAAAACCGCCGGTGTGCTGACACTCACCGATGGCGCGGCGGACGAGGTCTCGCTGGCCGGCCACTCGGGGGCGCTCAGAAGGCTCCGCACCCGGGCAAGCTCACGCGGGTCGTAATCGACTCCGGCTCGCACTTCATACCCCTTCCGACGTCGAACTTCCCGGCTGATGTAACCGTCGCCGGGGTTCGGAAAATTCCGCGGAATCAAGCCTGGGTGGCCCAGGCGTGGCTTTTCAGCCAGGCCAGAGCCTGGGCCGCGGTCGCCGGAAGCGACTTTCGTAGGTCGTGGGTGGCTCCGGGGCAGATGTGCACCGCCACGTTGGCGGTGGGCGTGGGAATACCGAACGGGTCCCGGTCGCCGTTCAGGACCAGGGTCGGGATCGTAACCGGCAGTTCGGCGGCCCGGCTGCGGTCCGGCCGGCCCGGCGGATGCAGCGGAAAGGCCAGCGCCAGGACACCCGCTGCGCCCAGGGTGGGCGCGGTGCGGCAGGCGACCCGGGCCCCGCTCGACCGACCGCCCAGGATCAACGGCAGGCCGGGCACCCGAAGATGCTCGACCACCGCGATCCACGCCTCGTCGAGCTGGGCGGCCGGGGCCGGTGCCCGCCGGCCGGCCACCCGGTAGGGCTGAGTCACCCGGGCCACTCGCACCCCGGCGGCGACCGCGACGTCGTGCACCGCGACCAGGTCGGGCGCGTCGACCCCGCCGCCGGCGCCGTGGCCGAGCACGAGCAGGCTGGCCGCCGCGCCGACCGGCTCGGTGAGCCGGATACCGGCCGGTCCGCGCGGCGTCTCGAATTCCGAGGTGGTGGTCACCACCCTAGGTAAGCAGTGCAGCCCGGACCCCGGGCGGCCAACTCCTGAATCCACATCGGCCGGCTCAGCGGCTCACCGGAATGAGTGTCAGTAGACGGCGGTCTTCGACCTCGACCCGGTCGTCCACCGGCTCGCCGTCCGGACGGACCCGTTCCCGCCAGGCCACCAGCATCGCCCGCCGTTCGCGCGGCGTGGTGGCTCCCCACACTCCGTGGCAATCGCCGACCTGCAGCGCCCAGGCCAGGCATGGCCCCTGGACCGCGCAGGTTCCGCAGAGTGCGACGGCACTCTCGGACGGTTCGTTGGGTGCCGGGAAAAACGTCTCCGGATCGACGCTGCGGCAGGCGCCGCGAGTGCGCCAGGCCTCATTGGTACTGCGCTCTTCAATGGCTCCGAGAAGTCGTGGATCGCGTCGTGCGATGGCGACTTCGTGCGGACGCGGCATACGTGCCCGTGTCATAGCCCACCTCCCCCGTGGGACCGGTCTTGCATGTGGAAGCCGCTCCGCCCCGTGCGGAACCGGCACCACTCCGGCGCAGTTTTGTACCGCAGGAAAGAAGGTCAGAACAAGAGGCTTATCGATCTCGACACAAGATTGTCTTGTGTAAACATCTACATAACGCGAAAAAAGGGGCTGTTGATCTTTCGCGGTCGAGCACTCAGAAGAGGGTGATCTCGACGGCCTTGTCGGGCGGCGGCTCGAGGAGATGGGGGCCGTTGTTGCGCACGTTGCCGACCTCCGGCCGCACCGGGCGCACGTCGATCGCGGCGAGCTCGCCATCGGTCATCGGGGTCAGCAGATCGACCGCGTCCCCGCCGCCGGCCAGCCAGTCGGCCCAGCGCTCGCGCGGCAGGATCAGCGGCATCCGATCGTGCACCCGGGTCAGCCCGCCGCGCGCCGCGGTGGTCAGCACGCTGCAGGTCAGCACCGACTCCGGGCCCCAGGCCGACCAGATGCCGGCGAAGGCGAGCACCGAACCGTCGGTCGGAGTCATGTAGAACGCCTGCTTCTGCTTGCCGGTACGAACCCACTCGAACCAGCCGTCGGCCGGCACCAGACAGCGTCGCTTGGCGAAGGACGGCGCGAACGCCGGCGAGGTGGCGACCGTCTCGGACCGTGCGTTGATCATGCGGGCGCCGCTGCGCAGGTCGGTCGCCCACGGCGGCACCAGGCCCCAGCGCGCTGAGTCGAGAACCCGCTCGCCGCGCCGCTGCGACACGCGCACCAGCGGCACCGGGTCGGTGGGCGCGACGTTCCAGCTCGGCCCCAGCTCCTCGGTGACGAGCACGGCGTCGAAGAGGTCGCCGAGGTCGGCCTCGCTCCGCGTCGTCGCATACCGCCCACACATGACCGACAACGGTACGCCCACTGACGGGCCGGCGGGATCCCGTGCACCACGAACGGCGACCCGTCCCGGGGGGCGGGAAAGCTCCCCGAGATTGTCGTACCCCGGCGCCAGAATGACCCTATGACAGCTGACCCTCGCCCCTGGCTCGCACCCACAGCGTCCGGCCCGGTGGCCACCACGGTGCGCCTGCCAGGCTCCAAGTCGATGACCGCCCGTGCGCTGGTCCTGGCCGCGCTGGCGGGTGAGTCGGGGGTGGTCGAGCGGCCGCTGCGGGCGCGCGACACCCAGCTGATGGCAGCCGGTCTGACCGCGCTCGGCAGCACGGTCGACACGAGCTCGGCCGAGCGGTGGACAGTCGAGCCCGGCCCGTTGCGCGGCCCGGCCCGAGTCGACGTCGGGCTGGCCGGCACGATCATGCGGTTCCTGCCGCCGGTCGCCGCGCTCGCCGAGGGCGCCGTCGAGTTCGACGGCGACCCGCACGCGCGCAACCGTCCGTTGCGGCCGATCATCGAGGCGCTGCGCGCGCTCGGCGCCACGATCGACGCGTCGCAGGCCGGCGGGTTGCCGCTGACCGTGCGCGGCACCGGGCTCGTCGAGGGCGGTGAGGCGGTGATCGACGCGTCCGCGTCCAGCCAGTTCGTGTCCGGGCTGCTGCTCTCCGCGCCGCGCTTCAGCAAGGGCCTGGTGCTGCGGCACGAGGGTCCGCCGGTTCCGTCGGCGCCGCACCTGCGGATGACGACGCACATGCTGCGCGCGGCCGGTGCGGTGGTCGACGAGAGCGTGCCCGACGTCTGGGCCGTCGAGCCTGGCGAGCTGCGCGGGCGTACCTGGGTGATCGAGCCCGACCTCTCCGGCGCGGCGCCGTTCTTCGCCGCCGCGATCGTCACCGGGGGCGCGGTGACGCTGGCCGGGTGGCCGGCCGAGAGCTGGCAGCCGGTCGGCCGGCTCGCCGAGTTGCTCACCGGCCTGGGTGCCTCGGTGGAGCTGGGCGAGGCGGGGCTGACCGTCCGCGGCACCGGCTCGGTGCACGGCATCACCGCCGACCTGTCCGAGGTGAGTGAGCTCACCCCGGTGATCGCGGCGCTCGCCACGCTCGCCGACGGGCCGTCCGAGCTGCGCGGCGTGGAGCACATCCGGGGTCACGAGACCGACCGGATCGCCGCGCTCGCCACCGAGCTGGGCAAGGCCGGCGCCGAGGTCACCGAGTTCCGCGACGGGTTGCGGATCGTGCCGCGACCGCTGCGGGCGACCTCGTTCGAGACCTACGCCGATCACCGCATGGCGCACGCCGCGGCGGTTATCGGGCTCGCCGTGCCGGGCATCGAGCTCACCGACGTAGGTTGTACGTCGAAGACGCTGCCCGAGTTCCCGGAACTCTGGGCACGGCTCACCTGAGGGCGAGGAGCTAGACCTGCCGGCACGCAAACGGGAGTACGACGAGGATGACGTCCGGATCCGTCCGGGCCGCTCGTCCCGTCCGCGTACCCGGACCAGGCCCAAGCACGACGACGCCGTCGACGGACTGGTGATCACCGTCGACCGCGGGCGGTACGGCTGCTTCCGGGCCGACGCACCGGCCGACAGTCCGGTGATCACCGCCATGCGGGCGCGCGAGCTCGGCCGCAAGTCGGTCGTGGTGGGCGACCGGGTCTCGCTGGTCGGCGACGTCACCGGAGCGCCCGGCGCGCTGGCCCGGATCGTGCGGATCAGCGAGCGCACGTCGGTGCTGCGCCGCACCGCGGACGACGACGACACCACCCCCGAGGGCCGGCTGGAACGGGTCGTGGTGGCCAACGCCGACCAGCTGGTGATCGTCAGCGCGCTGGCCGACCCGCCGCCGCGCACCGGCTTCATCGACCGGTGCCTGGTCGCGGCGTACGACGCGGACATCGTTCCGCTCCTGTGCCTCACCAAGGCCGACCTGGCCGGGCCGGAGGCGGTGCTCGACTACTACGCCGAGCTCGACCTGCCGTACGTGCTACTTCGCCCGGACGCCGACCTGACCGACCTGCGCGACCGGCTTGCCGGGCAGATCTCGGTAATGGTCGGTCATTCCGGCGTCGGCAAGTCCACCCTGGTGAACCGCCTGGTGCCGGACGCGTTGCGGGCAGTCGGCGTGGTGAGCGCGATCGGCAAGGGCCGGCACACGTCGACCAGCGCGGTGGCGCTGCGGCTGCCGCGGGTGGGCCGCTCCCGACTCGACCCGGGCTGGATCATCGACACGCCCGGGATCCGCAGCTTCGGCCTCGCCCACGTCAGCGCCAACAGCCTGCTGCACGGGTTCGCCGACCTGGTCGAGGGCACGCTGGAGGATCAGCCGCACTGTGGGCACACCGCGAGCGACGTCGGCTGCCGGCTCGACCGGTGGGTGGCCGAGGGCAAGGCCGACGCGCGCCGCCTGGCCTCGTACCGCCGCCTGCTGGCCTCCCGGGCCGGCGAGGGCGACCCGCGCGACCAGCCGATCGAGGACGACCGAACCCGCTGATTACCGCCGCCGGCGCGGCAGCGTGGTGCGTATTGGTGAGCAGAGCAAGGCGTCGCCCCGGTGCGTATTGGTGAGCAGAGCAAGGGGTGGGGGCCGGGAGCTGCGGGGATCGGCTAGCGTGCGGGCATGGCCGGTTATGCGGACGATCTTTCCCTCGCCCATCTGCTCGCCGACACCGCCGACTCGATCTCGATGAGCCGGTTTCGGGCGCTCGACCTCCGGGTCGAGTCGAAGCCCGACCTCTCGCCGGTGTCCGACGCCGACACGGCGGTCGAGCAGGCGATCCGGGCGACCCTGGCCCGGGCCCGGCCGCGCGACGCCGTGCTGGGCGAGGAATTCGGCCCGACCGAGGCGGCAGCCGGGCCGGGCAGCCGGCGCTGGGTGATCGACCCGATCGACGGCACCAAGAATTTCGTCCGCGGGGTGCCGATCTGGGGCACGCTGATCGCCCTGCTCGAGGGCGACACCCCGGTGGCCGGGCTGGTCTCCGCACCCGCTCT
>DASWMR010000615.1:0-10698 GCA_036399635.1 Actinoplanes sp.
CACCAGCCGGAGTCGGGATCACCCAGCCCTGCTCTGCTCACCAATACGCACCAGCCACCCCGGCCGGGGCTGGTCGACGGCCGCCTCCCGCCACGCCGGCGTTGGCCGATCGTGATCGTGCTGGCCCTGCTCGCGTCGGCGACCAGTCCGGTGGCCGGCCTGTTCCTCGGTCTGGCCGGTGCCGCGCTGTTGCTTTCCGGCCGGATCGGCGCGGGCTTGCTGATCGCCGTGCCGGCCGCGCTGCCGCTGGGCCTGAACGCGCTGCTCTTCGGCGACGGCGGCTGGATGAACATCAGCCGCACCGACACGGTCCGCGCGGTCGTCGCCAGCCTGGTCGTCGCGGCGCTGGTGCCGCTGCGCCCGGTCCGAATCGGCGCCCTGCTCTCCGCGGCCGGCGTCCTGACCGCCGCGCTGATCCACACCCCGGTCGGCCTGAACGCAACCCGCCTCGCGGTGATGTTCACGTTGCCGGCGCTGGCCGCCTACGCCACGGTCCCCTCCAGCCTGATGCGAATGCTTCCTGCCCGCGGTCGGGTGCTTTTGGCCCGCCTTCCAATACCTTTTGTCCACCGTGATGCGGGGGCGGTTCCTCGATCTTCGATGCCGGTCTGGGCGGTGGTGCTCCTGGTCGCGGCGGCCGCTTGGTGGCAGCCGCCGGTCGTGATCGGCGATGTGCGTGACATCGGCAACCCGACCACCGACCGCGCCTACTTCGCCCCGCTGCTGGACCGGCTGCGCCAGGAAACCCTGACCGGCCGGGTGGAGATCCCGTCCACTCGCGACTATTGGGAAGCCGCCCACCTCGACGACGTGCCGCTGGCCCGGGGCTGGCTGCGGCAGGCGGACATCGCCCGCAACCCGCTCTTCTTCACCGACCTGCCCGGCGCCCGCGGAACCGGCGTGGCCCTGACCGCGCAGAGCTACCGCACGTGGCTGACCGACCGTGCGGTGCAGTTCGTCGCGGTCCCGGACGCCGCGGTCACCTGGTCAGGTCGCCCCGAGGCGGCGCTGGTGACCGCCGGCTTGCCCTACCTGAGACCCATCTGGAGCAGCGAACACTGGCGTCTGTACGCGGTCGCCGACCCGCAGCCGATCGTCGCCCCACCCGCCACCTTGATCGCCACGACGGCGGCCGCAGTGACGTTCGAAGTCCCCGCCGCCGGCGAGATCGCCGTGCGGGTCCACTACTACCGCTGGCTGCACGCCTCCGGCGGAGCACGGGTCAAGCGCAACGGCGACTGGACCGTAGTCCACACCCCGACTGCCGGCCGGTACACGCTAACCAGCTGACAGCTCCCCGCCCGACCTTGTGGAGCGAAACCCACCCGCGCAGCACAAACCAACAAGATCGATAACAGTCAGCGCGCAGCCTCACGTGTCCAGGACGCGTTCCATCGCGGCTCGAGAGCGGCGGGTCAGGCGCAGGTAGCGGTCGACGAACTCGCCCGGATCGCCGCCGCCCAGCAGTTGGACCGTGCCGGCCAGCTCGACGCCGTGGCGGGGCAACTGGTCGGTGGGGCGGCCGCGGACCAGGGTCAGCGCGTTGCGCACCTCGGCCGCCAGCGTCCAGCCGGCGATCATCGCCTCGGCGTCCGGGGCGTCGATCAGGCCGGCCTCGGCGGCTGAGGAGAGCACCTCCATGGTGCGGGTCTTGCGCAGTTGCGGCTCCGCGAAGGCATGCCGCAACTGCACCAGCTGGACCGCCCACTCCACGTCGGACAGGCCACCGCGGCCCAGCTTCGCGTGGGTCTGCGGGTCGGCGTTGCGGGGCATCCGCTCGGTCTCCACCCGGGCCTTGATCCGGCGGATCTCCACCACCTGTTCGCGGGTGAGGCCGCCGGCGGGATACCGCATGGTGTCGGCCAGCTGCTCGAACTGGCGGCCCAGCAATTCGTCGCCGCAGACGAAGCGGGCGCGCAGCAGTGCCTGCGCCTCCCAGACCTTCGACCAGCGCGCGTAGTACTGCTGGTAGGCGTTGAGGCTGCGGACCAGCGGGCCCTGCCGGCCCTCGGGGCGCAGGTCGGCGTCGATGCCGAGCGCCGGGTCGGGGGCGGGGGCGTTGAGCAGGCGGCGCATCTCCTCGGCGACGGCGTGCGCGGCGGCGCTGGCCTCGCTCTCCGGGAGGTCGGCCGGCGGCTCGTAGACGAACAGCACGTCAGCGTCGGAGGGATAGCTCATCTCGTAGCCGCCGAGCCGGCCCATCCCGATGATCGCGAAGCGCAGGCCGGGCGGGCCGGGGCGGGCCTTGCGGGCCACCGCGAGCGCGGCGTTCAGGGTGGCGTCGGTGATGTCCGAGAGAGCGATGCCGACCGTGTCCACATTGAGCGGTTGGGCCGGGGCCAGCTCGCCGGCCCGGCTCAGGATGTCGGCGCAGGCCACCCGGAACAGCTCGCGGCGGCGCACGGCGCGTACCGCGGCGGTCGCCTTGACCGGATCCTCGCCGTGCCGGTCGGCGGCGGCCAGGAAGCCGTCGATCAGCCGGTCCCGGCCGCGCGGCTGCAACTCGGCGTCGTCGGCGAGCAGGCGCAGCGCCTCCGGGTCGCGGGTGAGCAGGTCGGTGGCGTACCGGGAGAGGCTCAGCACCCGGGCCAACCGGCGGGCGACCGGGCCGCCGTCACGGAGCAGCCGCAGATACCACGGGGTGCCGCCCAGCTTGTCGGATACGTGCCGGTAGTTGAGCAGGCCGCGGTCCGGTTCGGGGGCGTCGGCGAACTCCTGCAGCAGCATCGGCAGCAGGGTGCGCTGGATCGCCGCGGTGCGGGTCACGCCGCCGGTCAGCGACTGCAGGTGGCGCAGCGCGGCGGCCGGGTCGGCGAAGCCGAGGATCTCCAGCCGGCGGCCGGCCGACTCGGGGGTCATCCGCAGCGCCTCGGCCGGCACCCGGGCGACCGCCTCGAGCAGCGGTTGGTAGAGCAACTTCACGTGCAGGCGGCGGACCTGGGCGGCGTGGCCGACCCAGTCGGAACGGAACGCCTCGACCGCGCCGCGGCCGGGCAGCGCGGTGTAGCCGAGCGACGCGGCCAGCCAGCGCACCCCCGCCGGGTCGTCCGGCACGGTGTGCGTACGCCGCAGGTTCTGCAGTTGCAGCCGGTGTTCCACCCCGCGCAGGAAGCGGTAGCCGCGCAGCAGCGTCTCGCCGTCCTCCCGGCCCACGTAGCCGCCGGCCACCAGCGCGCGCAGCGCCGGCAGGGTGCCACCGCTGCGCAGCGTCTCGTCGATCCGGCCGTGCACGAGTTGGAGCAGCTGCACCGCGAACTCGATGTCGCGCAGCCCGCCCGGACCGCGCTTGATCTCCCGGTCCAGCTTCTCCGCCGGGACGTTCTCGATGATCTTCCGGCGCATGTCGCGGACGTCGGCGACCGCCTCGGGCCGCTCGGCCGCGTGCCAGACCAGTGGGGCGAGATCGGCGATCCACTCCCGGGCCAGCGCCAGGTCGCCGGCCGCCGGACGGGCCTTGAGCAGTGCCTGGAACTCCCACGTGCGCGCCCACCGGCGGTAGTAGGCCTGATGGCTGGCGAGCGTGCGGACCAGCGGCCCGCGGCTGCCCTCGGGGCGCAACGCGGCGTCCACCGGCCACGCCACCTGGCCGCAGATCTCGATCAGCCGGGCCGCGATCGTGGTGCCCGCGCTGAGGTCGTCGTCGCCCGCGGCGACGAAGATGACGTCCACATCGGAGACGTAGTTCAGCTCGTTGCCGCCGCACTTGCCCATCGCCACCACCGCGAGGCGCGGTTCGGTCGCGCTCGCCGGGAGGCCGGCCAGCGCGATCTCGTACGCTGCGGCGAGTGTCTCATCGGCCAGCCGGGAGAGCGCGACCATGGTCGGCTCGAGCCCCCGCCCACCGGTCAGGTCGGCGGCGGCGATCCGCAACAGCGCCACCCGGTACGCCCGTCGCAGGGCCGGCACGGTCAGCGCGTCGCCCTCGGTCTCGAGGTGGCCCTCGGCGTTCGGCGGCAGCCCGGTCTTGCCGGTGGCCAGCACCTGCCAGTCGTCCGGGTTCGCCACCAGGTGGTCGCCGAGCGCCGACGAGGCGCCGAGCACCGCGATCAGCCGGCGGCGCAGGCCGTGGTCGCGCGCGACCGTGTCGAGCAGCGCCTCGGTGGCCTGGTTGACGCTGATCTCGCCGGCCGGCCCGGTGACCCGGCCGCCGTTGCCCCGGGCGGCGGCCCGCCCGGCCGCGTCGACGAGCCGGTGCAGCTGGCGCAACGCCAGGTTCGGGTCGGCGGCCCGGGACAGCGACTGGAGGAGCTCGGCCGCGTCGGTGCCGGTCGGCCCCTGCGACTCGACGTCCCACAGGCGCAGGCCGGTCGGGCCGAGCAGGTCGGCCGCCCGGGCTCCGTTGTCGGCGAAGCCATACCGGGCCAGCCGACTGGGCCTGGTCATCACTGCCCCAGCAGAGGCAGGGTCCGGACGTTGCCCGGCACCGCGATGTCGGCGCCCGGCAGCGTCCCCAGGGCGAGCGCGGCGAACCGGGCCGCGAACGGCT
This sequence comes from Actinoplanes sp., assembly GCA_036399635.1. Classification (GTDB taxonomy): domain Bacteria; phylum Actinomycetota; class Actinomycetes; order Mycobacteriales; family Micromonosporaceae; genus Actinoplanes. The sequence continues at coordinate 4,487 of DASWMR010000615.1, forward strand.
GCCAGACCTCCTCGACGTCGGCCAGCACTGCGGTGGTGGCGTAGACGACGGCCTCCTCGTCGTAGCCCAGCTCGTCGATCGCAGCCCGGTCGGCGGCGACCCACCGCACGATCATCTCGGGGTCGCACTCGATGTGGAACTGCAGTCCCCAGGCCCGGTCACCGAGGCGGAAGGCCTGATGCGGGTACGACCCGGAGGCGGCGAGCAGCACCGCCTGCAGCGGCAGCTCGGTGATCTCGTCGCGGTGCCACTGGATCACGTCGGGCATCAGCGGCACCCACTTGAACAGCGGATCGGTGTCAGCGGCGTCCCGCTTGCCGACCAGGCCGGGCCCGATCTCCGGCCCGGTGGTGCTGCGCTCGACCAGCCCGCCGTGCGCCTGCGCCAGCAACTGGCCGCCCAGGCAGACGGCGAGCGTGGGCACGCGGTTGCGCACCGCCTTGCGCAGCAACCCCTCCAGCGCCGGGAACCACGGCGCTCCCGGTACCCCGTCGTCGTTCGGGTGCGCGTTCTGGTCGCCGCCGAGCACCACGAACGCGGCGTAGCCGTCGAGCGTGTCGGGCAGCTGGTCGCCGGCGTGCGGACGCAGCACGGCCAGCGTCAGCCCGGCGTCGGTCAGCCACTCGCCCAGCCGGCCTGGGTCGTCGGTCGGATCGTTCTCGATGACAAGTGCAGTGCCCACGTGACGAGGCTAGCCCTTGGCGCTCCGCTCAGGAGATGCAGGCGCAGACGATCAGTGCCGCGCCGAAGTGGGAGGCCGAACTCACCAGCGCGCCACCGTGCCGATCCGGGGTGCAGATCACCTCGCCGAGCTTGCCCGGCGTCATCCAGTCCAGCACCACGAACGCGAGGCCCATGATGCCGATGCCGATGACGCCGAAGATGACCGTCGAGGCCACGCCCTGGCCGAACGAGTCGTAGCTGGTGAAGATCGCGGTGAAGACGATCGCCGCGATGCCGAGCTGGTTGGCGGCCAGCAGCAGCGAGGCGTTCGGGTTGCGCTCGGCCCAGATCAGGTCCCGCAGCCGACCCGGCGTCAGCACATCGATCAGAACGTAGCCCAGCGCCATCAGTCCGATGCCGACCAGGCCGAACACGATGCTGCGGCCGGCACCCTCGAGCAGATCTTGCAGCACGGTCTTCTCCCTCGTCGCGCGATCTCGGTCACGCGACCCCCGATCCTACGGCTACAGCGCACCCAGGTAGCGCTGTCGCTCGTATGGAGTGACCTCGCGGCGGTACTGCTCCCACTCGGCCCGCTTGTTACGCAGGAAGAACTCGAAGACGTGCTCGCCGAGCACCTCGGCGACCAGCTCGGACTTGCTCATCACGTCGATCGCCTCGGAGAGGTTCTCGGGCAGCGCGTCGTAGCCCATCGCCTTGCGCTCGGCGGGGGCCAGCGACCACACGTCGTCCTCGGCGCCGGGCGGCAATTCGTAGCCCTCCTCGATGCCTTTGAGGCCGGCACCGAGCATGACCGCGAAGGCGAGGTAGGGGTTCGTCGCCGAGTCGATCGAGCGGACCTCGATGCGGGCCGAGTTGGGCTTGCCGAACGCGGGGACGCGGACCAGCGCCGAGCGGTTGAGGTGGCCCCAGCTGACGAACGCCGGCGACTCGGTGATCGCGTTCGGCAGCTGCAGCGGGAACAACCGCTTGTAGGAGTTGACCCACTGGTTGGTGACCGCGGTGTACTCCCGGGCGTGCACCAGCAGGCCGGCGATGAAGGCCCGCGCGGTCTTGGACAGCTTCATCGGGTCGTCGCCGTCGAAGAACGCGTTCCGCTCGCCCTCGAACAGCGACAGGTGCGTGTGCATACCGCTGCCGGGCTGGTCGGTGTACGGCTTCGGCATGAAAGTCGCGCGCACTCCCTGGGAGAGGGCCACCTCCTTGACCACGTGCCGGAACGTCATGATGTTGTCGGCCGTGGAGAGCGCGTCCGCGTACCGCAGGTCGATCTCCTGCTGGCCGGGCGCGACCTCGTGGTGGCTGAACTCGACCGAGATGCCGATCCGCTCCAGCGCGAGCACGGCCTGCCGGCGGAAATCACGGGCGATCGAGTGCGTGGTGTGGTCGAAGTAGCCGCCGGTGTCCACCGGGATCGGCAGCGAGCCGTCCAGCGGGCCGTCCTGCACCAGGAAGAACTCGACCTCCGGGTGGGTGTAGAAGGTGAAGCCCTTCTCCGCGGCCCGGGCCAGTGCCCGGCGCAGCACGTGCCGCGGGTCGGCCCAGGCGGCGCTGCCGTCCGGCAGGAGGATGTCGCAGAACATCCGGGCGCTCTCACCGGAGACCCCGCCCTCGAACGGGAACACCTGGAACGTCGTCGGGTCGGGCATGGCGACCATGTCCGACTCGTAGACCCGGGCGAAACCCTCGATCGCCGAGCCGTCGATGCCCATGCCCTCTTCGAAGGCGGACTCGAGCTCGGCCGGGGCGACCGACACGCTCTTCAGCGTGCCGAGCACGTCGGTGAACCAGAGCCGGACAAAACGGATGTCGCGCTCCTCGAGAGTGCGAAGCACGAACTCCTGCTGTCGGTCCACGTTCACCCCTAGTAGTAATGCGCTGACGGGCCAGTCTCCACCGGTCCCGTTTCACCGAGATTACGCTGGCCGCGCCCCCGCACGACGCCCCGGGTGACGATAGAAGGCCCTGTTCTTGGGGAAGAATAGGGGTTATGCCCACGCTGCGGATCGCTCTGGCCCAGGTCAATTCGACAGTCGGCGACATTGCCGGCAACGCGGCGGCGATCCGCCGGTGGTCGCGGCAGGCCTCGGCGGCCGGTGCACAGCTGGTGGCCTTCCCGGAGATGATGCTCACCGGCTACCCGATCGAAGACCTCGTGTTCCGGGACTCGTTCGTGACCGCCTCGCAGCACGCGCTCCGGCAACTCGCCACCGATCTGGCCGCCGACGGCCTCGGCGACCTGGCCGTGGTGGTCGGCTGGGTGGATGCCGACGGACCGCCGCGGACCAGCGCCGACGCCACCGCGGGACGGGGTCGGCGGGACGCCTCGGCGGTGCTGCACGACGGGCAGGTCGCCGCCACCTATTACAAGCACCACCTGCCCAACTACGGCGTGTTCGACGAGGACCGGTACTTCGAACCGGGGTCGTCGTTGACCGTCGTGCGGTTCGGCGGGGTGGACATCGCGCTCACCGTCTGCGAGGACCTGTGGCAGGCCGGCGGGCCGTTCACCGCGGCGCGGCGGGCCGGCGTCGGACTGGTTCTCAACATCAACGCGTCGCCTTACGAGCGGAACAAGGACGACGTACGGCTGCCGCTGGTGCGCCGGCGCGCGGCCGAGGCCGGTGCCGCGGTGGCCTATGTGAACATGGTCGGCGGGCAGGACGAGTTGGTCTTCGACGGCGACTCGATGATCGTCTCGGCGGACGGAACCCTGGTCACCCGGGCCGGACAATTCTCCGAAGAGCTGTTGATCCACGATTTGTCGCTGCCCGAGGTAGATACGGCCCCAAACCGGGCGGTCGAGGCGGATGACCCGCCACCCGCGGTCGAAGAGAAGATCGACGACGACATGGCGATCACCCGGGTCGCAATCCACACCGCGGTGGTGCCGCCCGAGGGGGACGCCCGGGACGGCGGCATCGCGGAGCGGATCAGCGACGAGGAGGAGATCTGGTCGGCGCTGGTCCTGGGCCTGCGCGACTACGTGAACAAGAACGGCTTCCGCTCGGTGGTGTTCGGCCTGTCCGGCGGCATCGACTCGGCCGTGGTCGCGGCGATCGCGGTGGACGCGCTCGGCCCGGAGCGGGTGGTCGCCGTCTCGCTGCCCAGCGGCTACTCCTCCAGCCACTCCAAGGACGACGCCGCCGACCTCGCCAAGCGCACCGGCCTGGACTACCGCACCGAGCCCATCCAGCCGATGGTCGACGCGTTCCTGGCGAATATGTCGCTCGCCGGCCTGGCCGTGGAAAATCTGCAGGCCCGGGTGCGCGGCGTGATCCTGATGGCGCTCTCGAACCAAGAGGGCCACCTGGTGCTGACCACCGGCAACAAGAGCGAGCTGGCGGTCGGCTACTCGACCCTCTACGGCGACTCGGTGGGCGGCTTCAACCCGCTCAAGGACGTGCCGAAGACGATGGTGTGGAAGCTCGCCCGCTGGCGCAACACCCGCGCCGACTCCCCCATCCCGGAAAACTCGATCACCAAGGCACCGAGCGCCGAGCTGCGGCCGGACCAGAAGGACTCCGACTCGCTGCCCGACTACGAGGTGCTGGACCCGATCCTGGCCGGCTACGTCGACCACGATCTGGGCCGCGACGACCTGATCGCGGCGGGCAACGACCCGGCCCTGGTCGACCGGGTGCTGCGCATGGTCGACCTGGCCGAATACAAGCGCCGCCAGTCCGCCCCCGGCACGAAGATCTCCGGCAAGGCGTTCGGCCGGGACCGCCGCCTGCCTATGACAAACAAGTTTCGAGAAGGTCAGCCTTGAGTCCATTGACGGGCGGTGGTCGGGGTGGTTGGAGGGGATGTGAGAACCTCCACTCACCCCTGACCAGGCGGGTTTCCCGGTGCGACCATTGCCGGAGGACCCGGGGACCGCAGTAGGCGGCCTCGAGGGAAGGAGACCACCATGTCAGACATTCCCACCCTGTACGGCGGCCCGCCCACCCGCCGGGTGCGCACCCGCGACCTGATCGCCGCCAAGAGCCGCGGCGACCGCTGGCCGATGCTGACCTCCTACGACCAGTACACCGCCTCGATCTTCGACGAGAACGGCGTCCCGGTCCTGCTCGTCGGCGACTCCGCGGCCAACAACGTCTTCGGTCACGAGACCACCCTGCCGATCACTGTCGACGAGCTGCTGCCCTTGGTGCGGGCCGTGGTGCGCGCCACCAAGACTGCGCTGATCGTCGCCGATCTCCCCTTCGGCAGCTACGAGGAGGGCCCCACCCAGGCCCTGCGCACCGCCGTCCGGTTCATGAAGGAGGGCGGCGCCCACGCCGTCAAGCTCGAGGGCGGCCGCCGCGTCGCCGCCCAGATCGAGGCCCTGACTGGCGCCGGCATCCCGGTGATGGGCCACGTCGGCTTCACCCCGCAGAGCGAGCACACCATCGGCGGCTACCGCGTGCAGGGCCGCGAAAACGAGGGCGCTCAGGTAATTTCGGACGCCCACGCGGTCGCCGAGGCGGGCGCGTTCGCGGTGGTGCTGGAAATGGTCCCCGGCGAGGTAGCCAAGACCATTACCAAGGAACTGCCGATCCCCACGGTGGGCATCGGCGCCGGCCCCGACACGGACGCCCAGGTGCTGGTCTGGCAGGACATGGCCGGCCTACGCACCGGCCGCACCCCACGCTTCGTCAAGCAATATGCTGATTTGGCGGGCGCACTCTCCAACGCCACCCGCCAATTCGCCGCCGAGGTGCGCGGAGGCGAATTCCCCACCGCCGAACACACCTTCTAAACCAGACAAACCGACATGTACGGGTTCCGCCCGGCCCCGCTTCGACAGGCCGGGCGGACTGCCGTCCCGACCCCACTGCCGCGGCGCCGGGTTGTCCTGCAACGCACCCCGCCAGCCCCAGCCCACCCACCCCGCTGCCGCGACGCCGGCTGTCCTGCAACGCACCCCCGCCGCGACGCCGGGCCCTGCGACGCCTAAGCCCTTGCTCAACTGTGGCCCGTAACTCCGGGGGCCATTCCGCACCATTTCGGGCGTTCCAGCCGCGGGTTACGGAAAGGTTCTCTGGCGACATGCTTAGGCCTGTTCGAACTCGACCTTGCGGGTGGTCGGGTCGGCGGTCGTCAGGCGGGCTTGGATGCGGGCGCCCAGCGGCAGGTCGCCCAGGCAGCGGGCCCGGACCGCGGGATCGTCCAGCGCGATCGTGCCGCCGGCCGGGCGGGAGCGGCCCGCGCCGTCGCGGTCGACCACGCCGGCCTCGAATTGCTCGCCCACCCGGTGCTGCAGCAGCACCGCCTCGGCCAGGTCGATCGCGGCCCGGTTTGCCGAGCCGGCCAGGCGGTCGGTCTCGGCCATCGTCTTCGGCAGCCGGGGCAGGGCCTCTCGGGCCCAACCTGGGATGGGACGCCCCGCCGCCAGGGCCAGGCACGTCTCGGTCGCGTAGCGGTCCGCCAGGCGGCGCAGCGGTGCCGTCACGTGCGCGTACGGCGCGCCGACTCCGCCATGCCCGGTTTCGGCCGGCGGGCTTCCGTCGAACGGCGTGTAGGCGGCACCGCGCAGCAGATCG
>DASWMR010000616.1:0-5356 GCA_036399635.1 Actinoplanes sp.
GACGTTGAGGAAGTCCTCGACCTTGTCGACCCGCTTGCCGTCGCCCACCTTGGAGATGTGCAGCAGGCCGTCGCGGCCGGGCAGCAGCGAGATGAACGCGCCGAACGCGGCCGTCTTCACCACCGTGCCGAGGAACTTGTCGCCGGACTTCGGCATTGTCGGGTTGGCGATCGCGTTGATCCGCTCGACCGCGGCCTCGGCCGCCGGGCCGTTGGTCGCGCCGACGTAGATCGTGCCGTCGTCCTCGATGGAGATGTCGGCGCCGGTCTCGTCCTGGATCGCGTTGATGGTCTGGCCCTTCGGCCCGATCACCATGCCGATCTTGTCGACCGGGATCTTCACCGAGGTGACCCGCGGTGCGTACTCCGACATCTCGGCCGGCGCATTGATCGCCTGCTCCATGACCCCGAGGATCGTGGCGCGGGCTTCGTGCGCCTGCTGCAGAGCGGACGCGAGCACATCGGACGGGATGCCGTCCAGCTTGGTGTCGAGCTGCAGCGCGGTGACGAACTCGCTGGTGCCGGCGACCTTGAAGTCCATGTCACCGAACGCGTCCTCGGCGCCGAGGATGTCGGTCAGCGCGACGTACTGCGTCTTGCCGTCGACCTCGTCGGAGATGAGGCCCATCGCGATGCCGGCGACCGCGGCCTTCAGCGGCACACCCGCGAAGAGCAGCGACAGCGTCGAGGCACAGACCGAGCCCATCGAGGTGGAGCCGTTCGAGCTGAGGGCCTCGGAGACCTGCCGGATCGCATACGGGAATTCCTCGCGCGTCGGCAGCACCGGGACCAGCGCCCGCTCGGCGAGCGCGCCGTGGCCGATCTCGCGGCGCTTCGGCGAACCGACCCGGCCGGTCTCACCGGTCGAGTACGGCGGGAAGTTGTAGTTGTGCATGTAGCGCTTGGACTTCTCGGGAGCGAGGGTGTCCAGCGTCTGCTCGAGACGGAGCATGTTCAGCGTGGTGACGCCGAGGATCTGCGTCTCACCCCGCTCGAACAGCGCCGAGCCGTGCACCCGCGGCAGCACGCCGACCTGGGCGATCAGCGGCCGGATGTCGCGCGGCCCGCGGCCGTCGATCCGGATCTGCTCGCGCAGCACGCGGGCTCGGACCTCGGACTTGGTCAGCGACCGGAACGCGGCGCTGATCTCCTTCTCGCGGCCCTCGAAGCGGGCGTCGAGCAGCTCGTGCGCCTTCGCCTTGATCAGGTCGAGCGATTCCTCGCGCTCCTGCTTACCGGCGATCTTCAGCGCCTCGGCGGTCTCGCCCTTCACGGCTTCCGCGACGGCGCTGTAGACGTCGTCCTGGTAGTCGAGGAAGACCGGGTAGTCGGCGACCGGCTTGGCGGCGATCTCGGCAAGCTCACTCTGCGCGCGGCAGAGCTCGCGGATGGCCGGCTTGGCGGCCTCCAGACCGCTCGCCACGACCTCCTCGGTCGGCTTGGCGGCACCGGCCGCGATCAGCTTGATCGCGTGCGGGGTGGCCTCGGCCTCGACCATCATGATCGCGACGTCGCCATCGGACAGGACGCGACCGGCGACCACCATGTCGAAGGTGGCCCGCTCGAGCTCCTCGAGGGTGGGGAACGCAACCCACTGGCCCTCGACGTGCGCGACGCGGGTGGAGCCGACCGGGCCACTGAACGGCAGGCCGGAAAGCTTTGTCGACATGGATGCGCCGTTCATGGCGACCACGTCGTACGGGTGCTGCGGGTCGAGCGCCAGGATCGTCTCGACGACCTGGACCTCGTTGCGCAGGCCCTTGGTGAACGACGGGCGCAGCGGCCGGTCGATCAGCCGGCAGGTGAGGATGGCGTCCTCGCTCGGGCGGCCCTCGCGGCGGAAGAACGAGCCGGGGATGCGGCCGGCGGCGTACATCCGCTCCTCGACGTCGACGGTCAGCGGGAAGAAGTCGAAGTGCTCCTTCGGCTGCTTGCCGGCCGTCGTCGCGGAGAGCACGACGGTCTCGCCTAGCTGGACGATGACCGAACCGGCGGCCTGCTTGGCCAGCCGTCCGGTGGAAAACGTGATCTCGCGGGTGCCGAACGATCCGTTGTCGATAATGGCGGTGCGAGACTCGGTGCCGAGAGCGTTCTGCTCTGTCATGTGGTGCGGTACTCCTTCGTCGAGGACCCGGCGGTCTACACAGCGCGGTGTCAGGCGGGCCGGTCTTCGATCGAAGTGCCCAGGAGTGTCTGGCCTGGGAACCACTACCGAGGACCGGTGTCTGGTCTGCCTGCGTACCGTGCGGGTCCGTGGGTGACTGTGATGCCTTTGAAGCGCGGCTGCCTTTGAAGCGCGGGGGAGCGGCCCGGTGGCCACTCCCCCGTCAGTTCATCGGCGCAGGCCGAGACGCTCGATCAGCGTCCGGTAGCGCGCGATGTCCTTCTTCTGTACGTAGTTGAGCAAGCGGCGGCGACGGCCGACCAGCAGCAGCAGACCACGACGGCTGTGGTGGTCGTGCTTGTGCACCTTCAGGTGCTCGGTCAGATCGGCGATCCGCTTGGTGAGCATCGCGACCTGCACCTCGGGCGAACCGGTGTCGCCTTCGAGCGTCGCGTACTCGGTCATGATCTTGGTCTTGGTCTCTTGATCGAGCGCCATGTTCTCCGTGCTTCTGTGTTGCCGATTGCAAACGGCATTCCCGCACCCCGCGGCGTCGGGCAGGCAGGCGGGAGCCGGTCGTTGGATATGCCAACGTCGGCCCAACCCTACCAGGCGTTCAGCGCAGCAACTCGCGGGTCTGTTCGACGTCCGCGCGGATCTGCGCCACCAGCGGCTCGATGCCGTGGTAGGTGCGTTGTTCCCGCAGATGAGCGACGAAATCGAGGCCGACGCGCTCGCCGTAGAGGTCGCCGTCGAAGTCCAACACGTACGCCTCCACCCGCCGCTCCCGGCCGGAGAACGTGGGGTTGGTACCGATCGAGACACTGGCCGGCAGGCGGCCGCCGTACTCGCCGCCACGGACCAGCCATCCCGCGTACACCCCGTCGGCCGGCACCGCCGCGTAGCGGTGGACCATCAGGTTCGCCGTCGGAAAACCGATCTCCCGGCCGCGCTGGTCACCCCGGACGACGACGCCGGCCAGGCGGTGCGGCCGGCCGAGTGCCGCGCTCGCGGCCCGCACGTCCCCGGCGTCGACACAACTGCGGATGTACGTCGAGGAGAAGATCAGCCCGTTCGCGGAGACCAGCGGTGCATCCTCCACGGTGAACCCGAAGGAGGTGCCGAGCCGTTCCAGCAGCGGCGCGTCGCCGGCCGCGCGATGCCCGAAGCGGAAGTTGTCACCGACCACGACCACCGCGGCATGCAGCGCCTCGACCAGCACGTCGTGCGTGAACGCCTCCGGGCTGAGCCGGGAGAACGCCGGGGTGAACGGAACCACGCAGAGCGCGTCCACCCCCAGTTCCTCGATCAACTCGGCTTTGCGCACCGGCTCGGTGAGCACCGCCGGATGCGACCCGGGACGCACCACCTCGGCCGGGTGCGGGTCGAAGGTCATCACCACCGACTGCAGGCCGAGGTCGTGGGCGCGCTTCACGGCGTGCCCGATGATCGCCTGGTGCCCGCGGTGCACCCCGTCGAAGACGCCGATCGTGACGACCGACCGGCCCCATCCGCCGGGCACCGCCTCGTAGCCCCGCCACCGCTGCATCTCGTGCCGTCCCTCGGTTCGCTCCCGCTTCGCCCCAGCGGCCACGCCGCTCTCGCGAGCTCTTCCCGCGCACAGCGTATCGGCCTCGATCCACGACCGAAACGCTACGATTGGTGACGGTATGCGCGCCGAGTGGAGTCTCCTCGTCCTAGTCGCGGCGGAGTGCACATTCGCCGTGCTGTTCCTCCGCGCGCTGCTCGGCTACCTCCGCCGGCGCGATCCGCTGCAGCGCGACATCATGCTGGTCTTCCTGCCCTGCACCCTGGTCTTCATCGTCGACCTCTTCCGCCGGCTCAACGGCAACGAACCGCTGCCGGTCTGGATTGGGATGACCGTGTCGACCGTGCTGCTGGCCCAGCCCTACCTGACGGTGCGGCTGGCCGGCCGGCTGCGTTCGGTGCCGCCACTGCTCGACCGCCTGATGCTGATCGCCTACCTGGCGATTGCGCTGCCCATCCTGATCACGCCGCGGCCACTGCAGGCGGTCCATCTGCAGGCCATGGCCGTCGCCTACTTCACCAGCGAGGTCGTCGCCGCGGCCCTGCTCTACGACAAGGCACGCAGTCGCACCGGCGCCAATCGGGCCCGGCTGGTGACCGCGGCGGCGGCCACCATCGCCTTCGGCGGAATGATGGTCTTCATCGGGCTCGCCGCGACACCCGGCGCCAACCCGACTCTGCAGACCATCAGCCGGGTGCTCGCGCTGGTCAGTGGGATCGGCTACCTGGTCGCCTTCATGCCGCCGCGACCGCTGCGCCGGATGTTCTCGGCGACCGCCGCCCAGCGGATCACCGAACGGCTGCTGCGGGCCCCGGCCTCGACGCCCAGCGAGGTCTGGCAGACGTACGCCGAGATCATGCGGGTGCAGACCGGCGCGGACGCGGTGGCGGTGCTGATGCCACGCGCCGACGGGCAGTTGGCCCAGACCGCGTACGCCGGTCCCCCGCTACCCACTCCCGAGGAGCTCGCCGGCACCGACCTCACCGCGCTGATCCGGGCCGGTCAGCCGGCCCGGCTCCGCGAGGGTGACCCGGCCGTGGTCGCGCACTTCGGCGACGACCTGGGCGACGACTTCGTGACCGTGCTGAGCATGCCGGTGCCGCCCGACACCGAGGGCGCAGTGCTGCTCTTCAACCGGCACCGCACCCTGTTCAGCGACGACGACCTGCGGCTGCTGGCGGCGCTCGGCGGCCAGGCCGGCATCCTCGCCGAGCGGCAGGGGGTGCTGGACGCGCAGCGCCGGCTGGCCAGCGAACTGAGCACGTCGGTCGACGCGCTGACCCGGGCGAACCAGGCGAAAAGCTCGTTCTTGGCGAACATGAGCCACGAGCTGCGCACGCCGCTGAACGCGATCATCGGGTTCAGCGACCTGATGCGGGCCGAGGAGCCGGACGGCGACCGCCGCCGGGTGCCGGCCGAGTGGGTCGATCACATCCACACCAGCGGCCGGCACCTGCTCGGACTGATCAACGACATCCTCGACCAGGCCAAGGTCGAGGCCGGCCGGCTCGACCTGCGGCCCGGCCCGCTCCGGGTGGACGAAGCGATCAACGAGCTGCTCACCGGACTGGCCCCGCTCTTCAGCACCAAGCGGCTCGAGACGGTGACCAAACTGCCGCCGGCCACCGCCCTGGCCGACCGGGTGCGGTTCCGGCAGATCGTCGAGAACCTGCTCTCCAACGCGATCAAGTTCACTCCGGAGGG
>DASWMR010000617.1:0-2319 GCA_036399635.1 Actinoplanes sp.
GACTCGACGCGGGCCACCCGGGCACCGACCTCGTCCACGTCGACGGGGTGGAAGAAGCCGCGCACCTTGACCATCTTCAGCATCTGGGTGCGCAGTTCGGGCGCCTCGCGGGCGTCGTACCCGCGGGTGACCGACTCGTACATCGCGACGAGCCAGTCGGTGACCTCGCCGTAATTGCCGACGTAGCCGAGCTCGCGGGTCAGGCCGGCCCGGGTGACCTGGTAGTAGCCGTGGCCCAACGGCCAGCTCGGGAGGCCGGCAGCGTCCTCGGGTCCACTGTAGGACACCAGCCCGATCGACTGGTACAGATAGTCGCGGGCCTGGGCCTCCGGCAGCGCCTGCCCGGCGTCGAGCAACCGCAGCCCGCGATTGGCCTGGTAGATGCCGGTCGCGCAGATCTGCGTCTGGTTGGAGTAGTGCGGAAAGTGCTGGCGCCAGTAGTCGCGGCTGGCGCGCAGCATGGTGACGTACGCGTCCCGCCGCACCGGCACGTCCGGAGCACCCGGGTCGTCGTCCGGGCTCAGCACGGCGTCGTCGAACCAGGCGGTGCCGACCTCGGAGAGCCGCAGGTGCAGCTCCACCTGGGTCGCCGTGGCGGGGGTTTGCAGCCGGATCGACACGTAGTGCCAGTCGTTGGTGCCGGTGGTCGCGTACGCCTTGTTGTCGGTGCCGACCAGGGCGCCGTTCGCGTCGTAGAAGAGCGGGTCGAGGTACGCGCCCTCGCCGGACGTGCCGTCGGTGCGGACCCAGGTGCCGTACTCGTAGGTGACCCCGGCGGTGACCTGGATGCGTGGCGCCGAGCAGGCGGTGATGAAACCGCCGGGCGCACCGACCGACAGCTTGAGCGACGCGCCGCCGCCGCGGGCCACCGTCGTGTCCCTCGACCAGGAGCCGTCGGTGTTGCCCCAGCTCGGCACCGCCCATGACACCGGAGTGCCGGCGCCGTCCTCGAAACCCGGGTTGGCGAGGGTGTACGGGGAGCCGGTGACCGGCAGGTCGAGGCGGTCGCCGAGCTGTTCCCAGAGCAGGGCGAGGACCAGGCCGACCCGTCCGAACCCCTGCCACTGCTGATCCGACGCGGTGAGCACCGTCGGGTTGGACTGCCACGCGTAGTAGCGGCCGTCGATTGCCTGAAGCACCCGGTCGAGCGCCTTCTCCTGCCGGTAGGCGGGGCTGCCGGACCAGAGATAGCCCTCGGCGAGCGACTGCATCGCCCAACCGTCCAGGGTGGCCGGTGTCGCCTCGTCCAGCAGATACCGCTGGTCCTTCAGCACGCGCTCGCGAACCGCGGTCAACGCATCGGGGCCGGGCGTGGTCCGCACGCCCGGGATCGGCGCGGGCCCCTGCATGTCATCGGCGGCCGGCAAGAAGTACGGGTCGGTGTGGGTGTAGAGCCGGTAGATGCCGCGCGAGTCGCTGGTCATCGCGTAGAAGGTCTGCGCCTGATTCTGCCCGTACGGCCAGATCCGGCCGATCGCGCGGATCTCCAGCCGGACGCTGGTGCGGCCCGCGGTGAGCTTCTCCGGCAGCGGCAGCGTGTGGTAGAAAAACCGTCCCGGCGTACGCGGCGCGGTGTCGAGCTGGTCGAGGTTGTCGACGGCGCCCTGGTCCTGGTGCCCGATCTGCAGCCCCTCGCAGAAGAGCTGCAACCGCCACGAGTTGGCGCCGGAGTCCTGCTCCTGAGACGTGGTGTCGTACTCGTCGCCCCACAGCTTCACCGTCACATAGGTGGTGCCGGTCGGCCGGCAGGCCAGCGTGACCGCGAGCGTGCCACCCCAGTAGGCGGCCGGCTCCGACGGGTGCAGAACACGCGCGCTCTGTCCAAGCCCGCCGGAGGTGACCGTCGACGAGAGCGTGGCCTCGACTGCGTGCGCGGTCTCCGACGCGGTGTCGCCGAACACGACCGTGTCCAGCGGTCCGCCCGCCGGATCCGGGGTGCCGGCGGGCGGACCGCTGGTGCCGGCGGCCGCAGCGGCACCGCTGCCCAGCCAGTTGAAGCCGGCGACGGCCAGGCCGGCGACGCCGGTGTATTTGAGGACGTCGCGACGGCTCGGTGTGTGCGTCATGGTGGCGTCTCCTTTCGAACGGGAAGTGCTCTCATCGGTTGATCACCGTGAAGAAGTCGAAGTCGGCGGTGGTCCCGCCGCCGTTGAGGTCCTGGACGCAGAGGCCGACCATCGCGCCGGTGAACCGCAGCCGTGACCCGTGGTCGTCGGAGATCCGGGTGGCGTCGAGCACCGAGCCGATCGGCCTGAAGTCCTGCCCGTCGATCGAGAAGAAGAACTCGAGTGCAGGTCCGCTCAGCACCGCCCGCAACCA
>DASWMR010000618.1:0-4805 GCA_036399635.1 Actinoplanes sp.
CCGTCCCAGGCAGCTCAAGAATCCGACAGCGCCTTCGGCGCATCCCGGGCAGCACAGGAATCCGGCAGTCCCTTCGGTTCGGCCCGGATCACGCCCGACGTTGACAAGTCGTTCCATCCGGCGCAAGAGCCGGACGGCGCCTTGGGCTCGGCCTCTGTCCCGGTGTCGTTCGGCGTCGGTGCTGGACCGTCCGTCCGGCCCACATCCGGTGAAGCGGCCGGCTCCTTCGGCGCGGACCCGCGGACCGACTCGCCGGCCGCTGGGCCGGCCTCGTTCGACCCGCGATCTTCGTTCGGTGCCGAGCAGTCCGCCGGACGTGGCTCGGCTACTCCGGTTTCCCCGGTCGACCCGGATCCGTCGCCGTTCGGTCAGCGGCCGGGGGTTCCCGGGCCGGCCTCGCCGGCGGCCGGTGGAGACTCTTCGGACGAGCACTCGCTGTACCGCCGCCCGGATTCCGGGCCGCCGGCCGGCGCCGCGGCCGGCTCCGGCTCCGCCTATCCACGCCGGATTCCCGGTGCCAACCTCGGCAGCGGCGGCGCCTTCCCAGTCGGCGACGCCTTCCCAGTCGGCGACGCCTTCCCAGTCGGCGACGCCTTCCCAGTCGGCGACGGATCGGTGCCGCAACAACGTGACCCGGCCGCGCAGCACGCCCTGTCCGACTCCGCACCGCACGATCGGCCTGGGCAGCGCACCCCGGCCGACCGGGACGGCCAGCGCACCCCGGCCGAGCGGGACGGGCACCTCGGCCCCGCGGTTGGCTCGGCCCGGCCGGTGACCGCGAGTGCCTCGGTGCCGTCGGCCAACCGCCCGCCGGTCGACCCCGCCGAGCTGCCCCCGCCGTCGGCCGCCCCACAGGCACGGATCTACGGGCGGCCCGCGTCGGTCGTCGACGACCGGCCGGTGGACGGCGCCGAGCGGCCGGGCCAACTCCCCGGAAGCTTCGCGCCCACCGGGTCACCGTTCGGACCGCGCCCGGATGACAACGCGAGCCGATTCGCGCCGTTCCAGGGACACGGTGGCGCGGAGCTCGACGGGCCGGGCGCACCGGCGTACGCGCCAAGGCAGAGTGACCACAGCGGACCCGGCGGCGGACCGGCCGCGGGTGACCCGGCCCCGGGCATCGCGCCGCAGTCGCCGAGTCGCATCTCCGGCAGCGCCCGTGTCACGTCCCCCGGCTCGCAGTCGTCCCTTCCGCCGCATACTGAATTCGCTGGGACTGAGTTCCCTGGGGCTGGCGCCGGAAGCGGCCCGGCGCCGACCGGATCCGGGTTCACGCCGGACGAATACAGTGAGCACACGACCGACATCGCCGGTCGCAAGGGCTCACCGTACGTGCCGGCCCCTGCGCTACCGGCGATGCCGCCGGGCTTCGAGGGTGGCGTTCCGCAGTTCGGTGCGACCAGCCGCGGGACCGTGACCCCGCCCAGCCCGAACGACACCACCAGCTGGCCAGGGGCGGATCAGGGCCGGTTCGACCAGTTCAAGACGGAATCTGAGGCGCCGCCGGCCAAGCCGGAGACCCCGCACGTACGGATGCTGCCGATCCTGCTCGCCGTGGTGATCGGGGCGATCCTGTTGCTCGGTGTCGTGTTCGGCATTGTCTTCCTAGTGGCGGGCGGCGGTGACGACTCACTGAGCGTGAAGGCGGGCGAATGTGTGAAGCGTTCCGGCGATGCCGCGGTGAAGTCGGACTGCGGCGAGACCGGCGCATTCCAGGTGGTGTCCGTCGAGGACAACAACACCAAGTGCGCCGACCCGGGCCAGCCGTACGTGGTCAACCCGACCGGTGACGGAAAGTCCCAGGTGCTCTGCCTGAAGCCGAACGGCTGACGTCGAACAGCTGACGCGGAACAGCTGACGCCGAACGGCTGAAGCCAAGATCGTGCCGGCGCGGGTCCGTGCCGGTGCGATCACGTTGCCGTGCCCCACGTTGGGGGCGACTGATCTTTCCTGGCAATCTTGACGCCATGACGACGAACGCACGCGTGCGGGCGCCCGAGTTGCGCGGGCGCGGCTGGTTGAACACCGGCGGCAAGGACCTCGCCCTCGCCCACCTGCGCGGCAAAATCGTGGTGCTCGACTTCTGGACCTTCTGCTGCATCAACTGCCTGCACGTGCTCGACGAGTTGCGGCCATTGGAGGAGAAGTACGGCGACGCGCTGGTCGTCATTGGGGTGCACTCGCCGAAGTTCGAGCACGAGCGCGACCCGGAAGCGTTGGCCGCGGCGGTGGAGCGCTACGGCGTACACCACCCGGTCGTCGACGACGGTGACATGCACATCTGGCAGCAGTACGCGGCGAAGGCCTGGCCGACGCTCGCGGTGATCGACCCCACCGGTTACCTGGTCGCTTCGATGGCCGGTGAGGGGCACGCCGACGGGCTCGCCCGGCTGATCGACGAGCTGATCGGCAAGCACGAGACCGACGGCACCCTGCATCGCGGCGACGGCCCGTATGTGCCGCCGCCCGCGCCCAGCACCCTGTTCCGGTTCCCGGGCAAGGCGATCGAGCTGCCGAACGGCAACCTGCTGGTCAGCGATTCGGCCCGGCACTCACTGGTCGAGGTGACCGCGGACGGCGAGACGCTGGTCCGGCGGATCGGCTCCGGCGAGCGGGGCGAGCCGTTCAGCGAGCCGCAGGGACTCGTCCTGCTGCCGCCCGCGGCGGCCGAGGTGGCCGGGTACGACGTGGTGGTGGCCGACACGGTCAACCACCAGTTGCGCGGGCTGAAGCTGGCGACCGGCGAGCTGACCCTGGTGGCCGGCTCAGGCCGGCCGTGGCGCTCCGCGGTGGACGACCGGCCGCACGACGCCCTCGCCGCCGATCTGTCCTCGCCGTGGGACCTGGCCTGGTTCGACGACAAGGTGATCATCGCGATGGCCGGGATCCACCAGCTGTGGTGGTTCGACCCGGCCAAGCGCACGGTCGGGGTCTACGCCGGCACGACCGTCGAGGCGTTGCGCGACGGCCCGATCCCGGATGTCTGGATGGCCCAGCCGTCCGGGCTGTCGGCGTCCGGCGACCGGCTGTGGATCGCGGACAGCGAGACCTCGGCGCTGCGCTACGTCGAGGGCGGCGCATTGCACACAGCCGTCGGGCAGGGCCTGTTCGACTTCGGGCACGTGGACGGACCGGCCGGCGAGGCGCTCTTCCAGCATCCGCTGGGCGTCGCCGCGCTGCCCGACGGATCCGTGCTGGTGGCGGACACGTACAACGGTGCGGTCCGCCGCTTCGACCCGGCCGATGGTGCGGTTTCGACCGTGGAGGCCGGCCTGGCCGAGCCCA
Organism: Actinoplanes sp.; assembly: GCA_036399635.1. Taxonomy (GTDB): domain Bacteria; phylum Actinomycetota; class Actinomycetes; order Mycobacteriales; family Micromonosporaceae; genus Actinoplanes. The sequence continues at coordinate 3,286 of DASWMR010000618.1, forward strand.
GCGACATCGTGGTGACCGCGGCCGGCGCAGTGCTCGTGGTCGAGTCGGCGGCACACCGGCTCACCCGGCTCGCGCCCGGGGTGGTGAAGACGGTCACCGGCGAACGGCACAAGACCGAACGCCCGGCCTCCCCGGTCGCCCCCGGCGCGTTGACCCTCGACGTGATCTTCACACCCGCACCTGGCCAGAAGCTGGACAACCAGTTCGGCCCGTCGACCCGGCTCGAGATCTCCGCCTCGCCGGCTGAGCTGCTGCTCGCCGGGGGCGGCGTGACAACCCAGCTCACCCAGCGTTTGGAGATCAACCCGGCGGTCCCGAAGGGGGTGCTCCAGGTGGTGGCCCAGGCCGCGACCTGTGACGTGGACCAGGAGTTCCCGGCCTGCCACCTGACCCGGCAGGACTGGGGCGTACCGGTCGTGTTGACCCCGGACGGCCCGCACCGGTTGCCACTGATCCTTCGGGGAATGGACGATGTCTGAACCAGCTCGATCAGTACCGCCGAGCTGCGTCACGTCGTACTCTCGAAGTCGGAAATTCGCTGGACACGTCGACGTGTGCGGCTTCACTACGTGCCAGTAACTTACGGTGCCGTAACCTAGGAGCCGTGACGACGACAGCCCCGTTCCGAATGAAGCCTGCCGACCTCGGTAAGCCGAGGCTGCGCGGCCGGCTCCATCAGTACGCGTTCTTCGTGGCCATCGTGTGCGGCATCGTGCTGTGCTCGATCGCGCTGAGCCGCCCGGGCATCGCACCGTTCCTGAGCTGCCTGATCTACAGCGCGACGGTGTGCGGGCTGTTCGGCATCAGCGCTCTCTATCACCGGCGGGTCTGGAGCGAACGCGGCTACCAGATCATGCGGCGGCTGGACCACTCGATGATCTTCATATTCATCGCCGGCACCTACACGCCGTTCTGCGTCGAGCTGCTGCCCTCCGGCAAGGCGACAATGATGCTCAGCCTCGTCTGGGGCGGCGCGCTGGGCGGCGTCGCGCTGAAGATGATCTGGCCACACCTGCCGCGGTGGGCCGGCGCCCCGCTCTATCTGGCGCTCGGCTGGGCCGCGGTGGCGATCCTGCCCGACGTGCTGGAGCGCGGCGGCGTCGCCTGCCTGGTGCTGCTGATCGTGGGCGGCATCATCTACAGCGCCGGAGCGGTCTTCTACGCGCTGCGCCGACCCAACCCCTGGCCCGACGTCTTCGGCCACCACGAGTTCTTCCACGCCTGCACGGTGGTCGCGGCACTCTGCCACCACATCGCGATCTACTTCGCGCTCTACGCTTGATCGGATGGAGTTCGGCCTGGAGCTCGATGACGGCCGCACACTGCACGCGTACGACACGGGTGGGCACGGCGCGCCGGTCTTCTGGTTCCACGGCACCCCGAACCTCGGCGCCCCGCCCGTGCCCCTGTTCCGGGACAACGTCCGCTGGATCTCCTATGACCGGCCCGGCTACGGCGGTTCCACCCCGCGCCCGGGCCGCGACATCGCCTCAGCCGCCGCCGACGTCGCCGCGATCGCC
>DASWMR010000619.1:0-2646 GCA_036399635.1 Actinoplanes sp.
CCCACCGCCCGGTCGCGGACCAGCGGAATGACCGGTCCCGCGGCCGGCGGCGAGGTGCGGGCGACCCGGCCCTCGTCCGCCGCCTCCTGCACCGCCGCCATCGAGTCGGCCAGGTGGCGCAGCAGGGTCGCGAGATCCCACCGCGGGCACGGCGTCGGGCGGGCCAGCAGCGGCGCGGAGACCAGGGCGAGATTGCCGAGGGCGTACGCGACGGCGCGCTCGAGCACCGCGCAGCCGCCCCGCAGAGCGCTGTCCATCATGCCGCACCCGGCGTCACCGGCAGCGACTCGGGCAGCCCGAACTTGGCGAACAGCCGCAGGTCGAAAAAGCAGGACACGTGGCTGACCCCGGCTGGCGTCAGGGTCAGCACGGGCAGATTGAACGGCCGGTAGGTGTGTCCGTCGCGCATGTAGAGCCCGTACGCGGCCTGGCCGTTTGCCCTGGTCGGCACCAGCCGCATGTCGCCCGGTCCCTGCGCCGGGCAGCGCGTCTGGATCAGCCGGGCGATGGTTTCCGGGCCCTGGTACCAGCCGGTGAACGGCGGCATCTCCCAGACCGCGTCGGAGGTGAAGATGTCCACCAGCGCGGCGATATCCCGTTCCTCGAACGCGGCCACGAAGCGGTCCAGCAGCTCGCGTGTGCCGGGCTCGCCGGGCTCGGCGACGTCGTCCGCGGTCACCGTGGCCTGCCGCACCTGCGCGTGGGCCCGCTGCAGGGAACTGTTGACCGATGCGGTCGTCATGCCGAGCAGCTCGCCGACCTCGGCGGCCGGCCACTGCAGCGCGTCCCGCAGGATCAGCACGGCCCGCTGCCGCGGCGGCAGGAACTGCATCGCCGCCACCACCGCGAGCCGGATGCTCTCCCGCCCGGTCACCACCGCGGCCGGGTCGCCCGGGAGGTCGTTCGGGAGCAGGCCGTCCGGCATCGGCTCCAGCCACGGCACCTCCGCCCGCTCGACCAATGCGTCGGTCGGGTCGGAGCTGGGCGCGCCGAGCCCGACCGGCAGCGGGCGTCGACTGCGCGACTCGAGCGCGGTCAGGCAGGCGTTGGTGGCGATCCGGTGCAGCCAGGTCCGCATCGAGGAGCGGCCCTCGAACCGGTCGTACGAGCGCCACGCACGCACGTACGTCTCCTGCACCAGATCCTCGGCGTCGTAGGCCGAGCCGAGCATCCGATAGCAGTGCGCGAGCAACTCCCGCCGGTACGGATCGGCCTGCTCGACGAATTCGGCGTCCACCGGAGCCTCCAAGACACATCGCATACCGGTACCGACCGCCACCGCGCGCCGAACTCATCGGCGTTCCGGCGATGAGTTTCGGGTGTCGGCCCGGTCTTACCTGGCGATCGTAATCAGCCGAGGAAGGACCACCATCGTGCCGAAGAGGGATACCCGCTGGCTCGCGCTAACCGTGCTGTGCGCCGGAATGCTCATGATCATTCTGGACATCACCATCGTGAACGTGGCCCTGCCGTCCATCCAGCGGGAACTCGGGTTCAGCCAGTCCGGTCTGGCCTGGGTGATCAACGCGTACCTGATCCCGTTCGGCAGCCTGCTGCTGCTCGCCGGCCGGGTCGGCGATCTGGTCTCCCGGCGCGCCGTCTTCCTGGCCGGGCTCGCGCTGTTCACCGCCGCGTCCGCCGCCTGCGGCCTGGCCGGCACCCGGGAGGCGCTGATCGCGGCCCGGTTCCTGCAGGGCATCGGCGGCGCAATGACCTCCGCGGTCATCCTCGGCATGATCGTCACGATGTTCCCGGCGGCCCGCGAGCAGGCCCGCGCCATCGGCGTCTACAGCTTCGTGGCGTCCGCCGGGGGAGCGATCGGGCTGTTGCTCGGCGGGGTGCTGACCCAGGCCATCAACTGGCACTGGATCTTCTTCGTGAACGTGCCGCTGGGCCTGACCGCCGCGATCGCCGCCCGGCGGCTGCTACCGGTGGACCGCGGTCCCGGCTTGCGCGAGGGCGCCGATGCGACGGGCGCCGCCCTGATCACCGCAGCGCTGGTGGTCGCCGTCTACACCGTCGTCGAGCCGGCCGCCCGGCTCGGCTGGACCGCGCCGGCTACGCTCGTCCCGGCCGTCGCCGCGGTCGCCCTGATGGGGGCGTTCGTGCTGCGCGAGCGCGCCGCCGCCACCCCGCTCGTCCCGCTGCGCATCTTCCGCTCCCGCGTCCTGACCGGCGCGAACCTGGCCCAGCTGCTGAGTGCGGCGGGCATGTTCGGGATGTTCTTCGTCGGCGTGCTCTACACCCAGCACGTCCTGGGTTACGACGCGCTCGGCATCGGCCTGGCGTTCCTGCCGCTGACCGTCGTGATGGGCGGCCTGTCGCTGCGCTGGACCGACCGGCTGACCACCCGCTTCGGCGCCCGCCCGGTGGTGATCACCGGCCTGGCGCTGATCGCCGCCGGCCTGGCCCTGTTCGCCCGGGTGCCGGTGGCCGGCGCCTACCCGCTAGATCTGCTTCCCACCATGCTGCTGATCGGCTGCGGCGCCGGCCTGGCCTTCCCGGCGCTGGCCGCGCTGGCGATGGCCGACGCCACCGCGGACGACGCCGGCCTGGCGTCCGGCGTGTTCAACACGACCGCCGAGGTCGGCTCGGCACTCGGCCTCGCGGTGCTGGCCACCCTGTCGGCCGGCCGCTCGGCCAGCC
>DASWMR010000620.1:0-6401 GCA_036399635.1 Actinoplanes sp.
GCCGCCGGTCGCCGACTACGTCGCCCGGCCCGGCCTGGGGGTCACCGGCCGGGTGGAGGGGCGGACCGTCGTCGTCGGCAACCGGAACGAGCTGCCCCCGGTTCCGGTCGAGCTCGCCGCCGTCGTCGAGAAGGCCGAGGCCGCCGGCCGCACCGCGGTGCAGGTCGCCTGGGACGGCGAGGTGCGCGGGGTGGTGGTCGTGGCCGACACCGTGAAGCCCGGCAGCGCAGGGGCGGTTCAGCGGCTGCGCGCGCTCGGGCTGGCACCGGTGCTGCTGACCGGGGACAACCCCGGCGCTGCGGCCGCGGTGGCCCGCGCCGTCGGCCTGGACCCCGAGCGCGGCGAGGTGGTCGCCGGGGTGCTCCCGGCCGGCAAGGTGGACGTCGTCCGGCAGCTGCAGGCGCAGGGCCGGGTGGTCGCCATGGTCGGCGACGGCGTGAACGACGCGCCCGCGCTCGCCCAGGCCGACCTCGGCCTGGCGATGGGCACCGGAACGGACGTGGCCATCCAGGCGAGCGACCTGACCCTGGTGCGCGGCGACCTGATGGCTGCGGTGGACGCCATCCGGCTGTCCCGGCGCACCCTGGCCATCATCCGGGGCAACCTGTTCTGGGCCTTCGCCTACAACGTGGCCGCTCTGCCGCTGGCCGCCGCCGGCCTGTTGAACCCGATGATCGCCGGAGCCGCGATGGCGTTCTCCTCGGTCTTCGTGGTCGCCAACAGCTTGCGGCTGCGCCGCTTCGCTAGGCTCGGCTCGGTCACCGTCACCTGACGAGGCGTGCGCCGACGGTGTACGGTCGCGCACAGCCTGCAATGGACGGTGGGGGTCCACGTGGACGAGACGACCAGCATCGAGGTTCCCGAGCTCATCACGATCGGCGCGGCGGTGACCGGCGTGGCCGGCCGGCTCGACCGGGCCGCCGCCGCGATCGCGGGCTGGGAGTCCGCGGCGGACGACGCCGTGGCGGGGTCGGCGACCTGCGCCGGCGCCTTAGCGAACGCGGCGATGCACTGGCGGCGGACGCTGACCGCGCTGGCCGCCGAGATCCGGGACTGCGGGGCCGACCTGCACCGGTCGGCGGTCGACTACCAGGCCGCCGACGAGCTCGCCGCCCGCCGGCTCGGCGAGTTCCGCGCCGCGGCTCCCGGTCGGCCGGTGCCGCAATGACCATCACGCTGCACGGCCTGCTGCAGGCCGACACCGCCCGGGTGCGGGCGGTCGCCGCGCGCTGGTCCGAGCTCGCCGCCGCGCTCGACGGCACGGTGGAGGAGCTGGGCAGCGGCACCCGCGACCTGCCGCACCACTGGTCCTCCGGGCCCGGCTCGGTGGCCGCCCAGGAGCGGGTCGCCAGGCTGCGGATCCAGGCCGGCAACAGCCATCAGGAGTGCACCTGGATAGCGTCGGCGGTCCGGGTCTTCGCCGACGAGGTGGAGCAGAGCCGGGAGCGGCTGCTCGAGGTGGTCCGCGAGGCGGAGAGTCGGGGCGTGCGGATCGACCTGGCCTCCGGGCGGATCACCGCGCCGGTCACCACCGCCGCCGGGTTCGGCCTGGCCGGGGGCGACGTCGACGCGTACGTGCGGGAGATCGCCGAGATCCTGGCGCAGGCGGACGCCGCGGACCGCCGGGCGATGGCCGTCCTCGGCGCGCACGCGCTGGACGGGCTCGAGGCGCCGAGCGCCGAGCCGCCGCAGCAGAACCCGTACTCGCTGCTGACCCTGGCCGGCTATCCGCCCCGGCAGCAGGCCGACTGGTGGCGTGACCAGCACCCGCTGCTACAGGAGCGGGCGATCACCGAGCACCCGGAGATCGTCGGGGCGCTGCCCGGCGTGCCGAGCCGGGACCGCGACGCGGCCAACCGGCTGCTGCTGGCCCGGGCGAGGGAGACCGCGATCGCCGACCGGAACCGGCTGGCAGCCGCGCCGCAGGAGATCGCCAGCCGCGCACTGCCCTCGGTCGACGACCGGCTCGCCGGGATCGCCGAGCTGGAGCGGCGCCTCGCCGACCCGAGCGTCCACCTGGTCGGCTATCAGCCCGGCGACGAGCGCAACGCCACGGTCACGGCGGCTACTTCGTGAAATGCCCGGCGATGTCGGCGCCCCGGCCCGCGGTCGTCTTCGCGGTGTACGTGTCGACGGTGGCCGGCCGCGCGTCGGTGGAGTGGTTGAACTGGGCGGCGAAGGTGTAGTTCCCGGGCGCCAGCGTGGCACCGGGCTTCAGCGTGAACCGGTAGACGAGCGCCTCGCCCTGCATGGTCATGCTGGTGGTGACCATCTGCACCGGGATCGACGTCCAGTGACCGGTGTCCGCCACCCCGGGGGTCACCGCCACCTTGATCGTCACGTCCAGTGCGGTGATCGTCTCGGTGGTGCCGAGCGTCAGGTCGTCCTGCGTCCAGGACGAGATGGAATGTGAGTTCCGCACGGCGGTCGCGGACAGGTAGTCGTCGCGGATCGGCACGTCGCTGTCGTTCCCGCCGGGTGCCGCCGGGCTCGGCCGGGCCGAGTGGGCGGACGATTCGGACGGTGTGGGCGATGCCGAGCGGGACGGCGTCGGGGCGGTCGGGCGCTGGGTCGCGGCCGGCGGTCCACCGATCGGTCGGGGTGCCGACGGCGTGGTGCTGCCCCCCGGCGACGGGGTTGCCGGGAGCTGTTGGCCGGCCGCCTGCCGGCCGGGTTCGGGCGAGCGGTTCGCCAGCCGCGTCCCGGTCACGCCGGCGATCAGCACCGCCGCCACCGCGGCCGCGGTGGCAGCCGGGCGCAGCATCCCGTCGCCGAGCCGCGGGAACAGGTCGGCGAACCGGACCATCCGGTGGCTCCGCGCCCCGATCCGGCCCTGATCGATGCGGTCCCAGATCGCCGCGCTGTCCGGGTGGTGTCGACCGGCCTCCGCGCGTAGCGCGTCGCGCAGGTCGCGCTCATCCTTGTGCTGCAACCGATCCACCTCCCGTCACCGCTAGATCCTGCAGGAACGTACTGAGCTGCGCCGCCCCTCGCGAGGTATGGCTCTTCACGGCGCCTACCGAGATGCCGAGGATCTCCGCCACTTCACGTTCCGGCACGTCGAACGCGTACCGCAGCACCACGCATTCGCGGCGTCGCGTCGGCAGCCGGCGCAGGGCCGCCCGCACGTCGAGCACCGCGAGGTTGTCCGGCTCGGCGGGACCCCGGCGGGTCATGACAAGGCCGAGCAGCCCGGTCTTCTCGCGGCTGCGCCGCTTGATCCACTGACGGGCGAGGTTGGCGACGATGCCGCGGGCGTACGCCACCCGGTGTTCCGCCGCAGCCACCCGGTCCCAGTGCCGCCAGATCTCCACGAACGCGTCCGCGGCCAGGTCGTCGGCCGCCGACATCTCCCCGGTGAGCAGGTAGGCAAGCCGGGAGAGGTCGGCGTGGTGCGCCTCGAAGAGCAGCCGGAAGGAGCGTTCGGAATCGGTCACGCATCCTCCCGCCCACCGAGGGTGACCGGCTGCCCCGCCGGCCTGGACGCTGAAAGATACTCGGGTTTTTCACCGTTGACCTTGTGGTGTGTCGCCGCCTGACCGGATCGTGGGAATCAGGTCGGTCGGCGGAGCGCGGCTTCGGGGTTAGGCAGGCCCGGGCGGTCGGATCTTCGGTGGTATCCGACCCGCCCGGGCAACCTGGTGGTGGGCGAATTGTGCTTGAGGCGCCCGACCGGCCGGAACTCATTTGTATCCGACCGGCCGAGCGGGCTTATGGAGTACCGCGGCCCCCGGCCGGCTGGATCATGGGGTATCCGGCCGACCGGGTGGCCATCGGGGATTTCGGCGTCCGATCGTCCAGATCGTGGGATCTGGTCGGTCGGACGCCTGGATCGGGCTTCCGGCCGACGTGATCGTGGGAATCCGTCGGCCTTCGGCCCTAGGGGGCGGGTCGGGGCGGATGGGGGCTCCGCCGTCGAGGTGTTCGGTCATCCATAAGTGATCGCCGGGGCCGGAAAGGTTGCTCGCTCTTCGAAGAAATTTCTGGGCGGATAGCATCGTCACGGTCCGGAACCGCCGGACGACGGTCGTGACCTCGCTCGTGACCTCGCTCGTGACCTCGCTCGTGACTAAGGAGAAACACCGTGTCTGCACCCCGTACCCCCGTCGTGGCCGACCCTCTAGTCGTCCCGGCCGGGACTACGGCCGCCGACGCGGTGGCCGCCGCCGGCCTGCCGACCAGCGGCCCTAAGGCGATCGTGGTGGTGCGCGACGCGGCCGGCCGGCTCCGCGACCTGGACTGGACGCCCGGACTGGACACCGATGTCACCGCGGTGAGCATCGAGTCGCCGGACGGGCTCAACGTGCTGCGGCACTCCACCGCGCACGTGCTCGCGCAGGCCGTGCAGGACGTCTTCCCGGACGCCAAGCTGGGCATCGGGCCGCCGATCGAGAACGGCTTCTACTACGACTTCGACGTCGAGAAGCCGTTCCAGCCGGACGACCTGACCAAGCTGGAAAAGCGGATGCAGGAGATCGTCAAGGCCGGTCAGACGTTCCGCCGCCGCGAGTACTCGTCGCTGGCCGAGGCCAAGACCGAGCTGGCCGCCGAGCCGTTCAAGCTCGAGCTGGTCGACATCAAGGGCGACGTGGACCCGGAGGCCGTGGCGGTCGGCGCCGGCGAGCTGACCCACTACGACAACCTCGACAAAGAAGGCAAGCGCGTCTGGGGCGACCTGTGCCGCGGCCCGCACCTGCCGTCCACCCGGTTCATCCCGGCGTTCAAGCTGATGCGGTCCGCCGCCGCGTACTGGCGCGGCAGCGAGAAGAACCCGCAGCTGCAGCGGATCTACGGCACCGCGTGGCCGTCGCGGGACGACCTGAAGGCGTACCTGAACCGGCTTGCCGAGGCCGAACGCCGCGACCACCGCAAGCTGGGCGCCGAGCTCGACCTGTTCTCCTTCCCGGACGAGATCGGCTCGGGTCTCGCGGTCTTCCACCCGAAGGGTGGGGTGATCAAGCGCGAGATGGAGGACTACGTCCGGGCGCGGCACATCGAGGAGGGCTTCCAGTACGTCGGGTCGCCGCACATCACCAAGGAGGGGTTGTTCCACACCTCCGGGCACCTGCCCTACTACGCGGACACGATGTTCCCGCCGATGGAGATGGAGCACGCCGAGTACCGCCTCAAGGCGATGAACTGCCCGATGCACAACCTGATCTTCAGGTCGCGCGGGCGGTCCTACCGTGAGCTGCCGATGCGGTTGTTCGAGTTCGGCTCGGTCTACCGCTACGAGAAGTCCGGCGTGGTGCACGGCCTCACCCGGGTGCGGGGGCTGACCCAGGACGACTCCCACTCGTACGTGACCGCCGAGGGTGCCGCGGAGGAGATCCGCCACCTGCTGAAGTTCGTGCTGTCGCTGCTGAAGGACTTCGGTCTGGACGAGTACTACCTGGAGCTTTCGACCAGGGACGCGTCCAACGACAAGTTCATCGGCACCGACGAGCAGTGGGAAGTCGCCACCAAGGTGCTCGAGGACGTCGCCACCGAGACCGGGCTGGAGCTCGTGCCCGACCCGGGCGGCGCGGCCTTCTACGGCCCGAAGATCTCGGTGCAGGCCAAGGACGCGATCGGCCGCACCTGGCAGATGTCGACCATCCAGTACGACTTCAACCAGCCAGCGGTCGACCGCTTCAACCTCGAGTACGTCGCCGCCGACGGCACCCGCCAGGAACCGGTAATGATCCACTCGGCGAAGTTCGGCTCCATCGAGCGCTTCTTCGGCGTGCTGGTCGAGCACTACGCGGGCGCGTTCCCGGCCTGGCTGGCGCCGGTGCAGGTGGTCGGCATCCCGATCCGCGACGACCACGCCGCCCACCTCGACGGCTTCGTCACGGCGCTGCGCAAGGCCGGCATCCGCGCCGAGGTCGACTACTCCGACGACCGGATGCAGAAGAAGATCCGCACCGCCCAGCAGCAGAAGATCCCCTTCATGGCGATCGCCGGTGACGACGACGTCAGCGCCGGCACGGTGTCGTTCCGCTATCGGGACGGCTCCCAGCGCAACGGCGTCCCGATCGCCGAGGCAGTCGAGCACGTCGTCGAGATCGTGCGCTCCCGCGTCAACACCGGCCCGTCCGCGGCCTAGCTCTGCGGAGAAGGTACGGCCGGTACGCGGCCGTACCTTCTTTGTCGCCGGGCCGGTGGTGCCGATACGGCCACGCCCTCAGTTGAACGGGGGCCGACTGATTCCGAAGCGCTCATGAATCTGAGCGGACCTGATCTCGGTCCGAACGACCAGCGTCGCAGCAGTTACCAGCACAGTGCCGACACCAGCGATTCCCCACCACACGCGGCCCGCTGGGAAAAGGTAGGCGAGGACTGCGAGAGTGCCCACCAACAGCGCGCATACCGCCGCCGTCACCATCAGTTCCCGGAACAACCGGTGGAAGATGCGATGG
>DASWMR010000621.1:0-3160 GCA_036399635.1 Actinoplanes sp.
ACGGGGCTCAGCCCGGCTACGGCAACCCACCGGATTACGGCAACCCGGCCGCCTACGGCGCCCAGCCGGGATACGGCGCTGCTTACGGTGAACAGCCTGGCTACGCCGGCGCTCAGCCTGGTTATGCCGCTCAGCCCGATCATGGCGCTCAGCCTGATTATGGTGCTCAGCCCGATCATCGCGCTCAGCCTGGTTATGGTGCTCAACCCGGCAATGGCGCTCAACCCGGCTGGGGCCAGCCGGACCCGATGCCGTCGGCACCGCAGCCTCCGGAGTCACCGCAGGAACCGCTCGCGGCGCAACCCGCCTCGCTCGAGCCGACATCGCCACCCCACGCGGATCGTCAAGCCGCCGGGCAGCCTCCGTCGGCTGATCCGCCATCCGGCGGGCCGGGAACTACTGCCCACGGGTGAGAACGGCACTCGCGTCATCCGGCCGATTCGACCTGGCGCTCGATTCTACGACGCGATCGCACACGCAGACGCAGACGCGTACGCAGGCATGCACTGATCGCCGACCGAGCGAGCCGACCGTGCCGGACCCGCTGGGTAGCCGCGAATTAGAGGTAGAGGCCGGTTCCGTCGGGCTCCACGCGGCTTGCGGCGACTGCGTGCACGTCGCGCTCGCGGAGCAGCACGTACTCTCGGCCGTGCAATTCGACCTCGGATCGGTCGTCCGGGTCGAACAGGACCCGGTCGCCGACCACGATCTGTCGCACGTTCGGCCCCACCCCCACGGCCGTCGCCCAGGACAGGCGCCGGCCCATCGACGCGGTGGCCGGGATGACGATTCCGGCGGTGGAACGGCGCTCGCCCTCGGCCCCGTCCTGACGGACGAGAACTCGGTCGTGCAACATCCGGATCGGCAGTCCGGTTTCGGTTCGGGCGTCGGTGCTCACGAAAGCTGACGGTACGCCAGCGGCCACCGCGTCCTGGTCGGGGATCGGGGCCGGCACGGCGGTGGTGTCGCAGGCCGGTTTGCCAGGGCTAGCGGTTGGGGCGGAATTGGGCGGTGCTCGCCCACTACGGTGATACCGCGGAGCGTGACGGCGAAGGGGTGGAGGTTGAGCCGCATACAGCGAGTCCGGGACAACTTGAGACGGGCGTACGAAGCAGGCCGGGAATCCGTGCGCGTGGCGCGGACCCACGAGCAGGAGGAGCGCGAACCGGAGGTGGTCTTCTTCGTGCCCCGGGTGCCGCAGACGGACGAGACGCAGCAGTCGACCAATGGGCGGGACGACGCCGAGGTGCCGCACTCACTGCGTATCGCGGCGGCCTGGGGCTGGCGGCTGATCGTGGTCGGTCTGGTCGGCTGGGCACTGCTGCACTTCATCGAGATCATCAGCGTGGTGGTGGTGCCGCTGGCAATCGCCCTGCTGCTCTCCGCCGTGCTGGCCCCGGCGGTTCGCTGGCTGCAGCGGCTGCGGGTGCCGCCGTCGCTGGCCACCTTCCTGGTGCTGATCTGCGGGCTCGCCGCCGTCGCCGGCACGCTCACCCTGGTGATCAACGAGTTCGTCAACGGCGTGCCGAAGCTGACCGAGAACGCCAGCGACGGGATCCGGCAGATCCAGGAATGGGCCAGGACCGGGCCGCTGCACCTCTCCGACGCCCAAGTGGAACGCGCGATCGACAACGCGCAAGCCTGGGTCAACTCGAACACGGCGTCGCTGACCTCGACCGGCATCGCCACCGCGGCGACGCTGTTCGAGGTTCTCACCGGCACACTGCTGGTGCTGTTCTCGACGTTCTTCTTCCTGCGCGACGGCCGCAAGATCTGGCGGTTCATCGTCCGGCTCTTCCCGGTGAACGCCCGCTGGTCGCTGGCCGCCGCCGGCGACTCGTCCTGGGTGACGCTCGGGGCCTATGTGCGGGCGACCGTGCTGGTGGCGTTCATCGACGCGCTGGGCATCGGGATAGCGCTGGTGATCCTGAAGATCCAGTTCCCGCTTCCGTTGGCCGCGCTGGTCTTCCTCGGCGCGTTCATCCCGATCGTCGGGGCGAGCGTGTCGGGCGCGGTGGCGGTGTTGGTCGCGCTGGTCGACAAGGGCTGGGTGGTCGCCCTGATCGTGTTGGGTGCGGTGATTCTGGTGCAGCAGTTGGAGGGGCACGTGCTGCAACCATTGATCATGGGCCGGGCGGTGGCGATCCACCCACTCGTGGTGATCATCGGCATCGCGTCAGGCGTGGTGCTGGCCGGCATCATCGGCGCACTCGTGGCGGTGCCGCTCATCGCCGTACTGAACACCGCCATCCGCCGACTCGTCGAACCCCCGCCGGAGGCCCCACCGCAAGTCGCACCGACCGCCGAAAGCGAAGCCTCGGCATAAGCCGCGGTGGTGCGTATTGGTGAGCAGTCCCCTATCCCTTTGGGTGACGCCTCGCAGGCGTGAAAAGGGCGGCCTCGGGACCCATGATCAAGGCCGGAGCGTGGGGTGGGGACGGTGGGTGGTCAGAGCAGGCTCGATCTTGTTGATCTGAGCTGCGCCGGGCGGGATTCGCTTCACAAGATCGGGTGGTTCGGGTGGACGACGCCCGGATTACGCCGTTTAGTCGTGGCTATCGAGTAGTCCCGTTCTGTTCCGCGGTCGCAGGCAGGGGGCGGATCAGGGGTAAGGCGGCGGCGGGGTGTCGGGCCGTTGGGGTACGGGCCATCAGCAGTATCTGAGATCCGGCAACCTGGGCCGGTGCTGGGCAGGGCGCTTTTTTCGGTCGGAGCAAGGCGTGGCAAGGCATAGCGAGAGGCGGGGCCCCCGGTTGGGGACCCCGCCTCTGATGCTGGATCAGGCAACCGCGACGCTGATGGCGACCTCGGTGACGCCGCGGGTGGCGTCGACGGTCAGGTCGCCGTTGCCGGCTCGGCTGAGCGCCCGCAAGGTCCACGAGCCGGGCGCGGCGAAGAACCGGAAGACGCCCTCCGGGGAGGAGACGACCTCGGCGGTGAACTCACCGGACGAGTCGAGGAGCCGGACGTACGCGCCGCCGACTCCCGCGCCCTCGGCGTTGCGCACGACGCCGGTGATGACGGTTTCCTTCTCGAGATCGACGCCGGCGGGCAGGGGCGCTGACTGATCCGGGGCGGCGCAACCGGCCGCGATGTTGGATGGAGAAGTCATGTCAGGCCTTCCCGGGCTCGTCGCCGAGCGCGATCGGCACGCCGATGA
>DASWMR010000622.1:0-10818 GCA_036399635.1 Actinoplanes sp.
CGGCCTGCTGCTCTCGGACAGCGGTGAGCCCGGCGGCACCGACTTCGTGGTGGCGATGGCCGCCGCGCTGCTCACCGCCCTGGTCGCGATCCGGCAGATCACCGCACTGCGGGAGAATCGCCGACTGCTGGACCGGGTCGACCAGAACCTCGCCGACCTCAACCGCTACCAGGCCGAACTCACCCATCGCGCGAACCACGACGCGCTCACCGGCCTGTCCAACCGCACCCTGTTCGAGCAGGCAACGGTCGCCGGTCTGGGCGGCTCGCTGAGCCTGGCCCTGATCGACCTGGACGACTTCAAGGAGATCAACGACCGACTCGGGCACGCGGTCGGCGACGCGCTGCTCGTCGCCGTCTCCGCCCGGCTGCGCGAGTGCGTGCGGACCGACGACGTGGTGGCCCGGCTCGGCGGCGACGAGTTCGGCCTGCTGCTGCACGGCCCCACCCGGGACGAGGCGACCGAGGTGCTGACCCGGATCTCCGAGGCGCTCGCCCGCCCGGTCCAGGCGCACGGCCACGATCTGCTGATCCGGGCCAGTGTCGGCCTCGCCGAGGCCTGGACCGGCGCCACCCACCAGGAGTTGCTGCGGCGGGCCGACCTGGCGATGTACGCCGCAAAGGAGCGCGGCAAGGGCCGCTACGCGCTCTACGACGCCGAGCTCGAACAGCACCAGGCGGACGACGCGAAACTTGGCGCCGAACTCCGCCGGGCCCTGGACGCCGGCGAGTTCTCCCTGGTCTACCAGCCGATCGTGCGGTTGCCGGACGGCTCGTGGACCGGCCTGGAGACGCTGATCCGTTGGCCGCACCCGGAACGCGGCTTCGTCGGGCCGGATCTGTTCATCCCGATCGCCGAGCGCACCGGCCTGATCGTGCCGCTCGGCGACTGGATCCTGCGCACCGCCCTGCACCAGTTCGCCGAGTGGATCGAGCAGTTCGGCGACGCGGCCCCGGAGGAGCTGGGCGTGAACGTCTCGGCCCGCCAGCTGCGCGAGCCCGGCTTTACGGCGAGTGTGCGATCGGCGTTGACCGACTCCGGCGTACGCCCGGACCGGCTCGTCGTCGAGGTGACCGAGACCGCGGTGTTCGACGGCGGGGTGGCGCTGGACGCCCTGCACGAGTTGGTCGGGATGGGCATCAAGGTCGCGCTGGACGACTTCGGCACCGGTCACTCGTCGCTCGGTTTGTTGCGTACCGTTCCGGCCGGGACGCTGAAGGTGGACAAGTCGTTCGTCGACGGCATCGGCGGCAGCTCCGAGGAGGCGGTCATCGCCACCGCCCTGATCCAGATCACCGACGGCCTGCACCTGCAGGCGGTCGCCGAGGGCGTGGAGACCCGCAACCAGGCCGAGACGCTGTACCGGCTCGGCTACCGGTTCGCGCAGGGCTACCACTTCGCCCGGCCGCTGCCGCCGGCCGAGATCGGGTCGCGGCTCGCCGCATGGGGTTTGGCAAGATCAGCGGTAGACGGAAATTAATACCGGGCAACCATGGTTGTACGCGGTTCCCCGCTTTTCTGCACAGGAGGTCCGCCCAGTGCTCGACCCACACGAGCTCTACGAGTTGGCCGACGAGCTGCCGGCCGTGGACAAACCGGTGCTCGTCCAGGCCCTCACCGGGTTCGTCGACGCGGGCAGTGCCATCCAGCTCTCCCGCGAAACCCTGCTGGACCGCCTGGAAAGCCGCGTCATCGCGACCTTCGACCTCGACCAGCTCCTCGACTACCGCTCCCGGCGTCCCCCGATGATCTTCGTAGCGGACCACTGGGAGAGCTATGAGCAGCCCAGCCTGGCCCTGCACCTGGTGACCGATCAGCTCGGCACCCAGTTCTTGCTGCTCGCCGGCCCGGAACCCGATCTGCAGTGGGAGCGCTTCATCGCGGCGGTGCGCGCGCTGATCGACCGCTTCGGCGTGGGCCTGACGATCGGCCTGAACGCGATCCCGATGGCCGTCCCGCACACCCGCCCGGTCAGCGTCACCGCACACGCCACCGACCGCAAGCTGCTCGGCGACCGGGAGTCCTGGCTGCAGCGGGTGCAGGTGCCGGCCAGCGTCGGCGGGTTGCTCGAGTTCCGGCTCGGCGAGTCCGGCCACAGTGCCATGGGGTACGCGGCGCATGTCCCGCATTATCTGTCCCAGACGACCTACCCGGCCGCGGCCGAGCTGCTGCTCGACTCGGTCTCCACCGACACCGGCCTGGCCCTGCCGACCGGCGAGCTGCGCGAGGCCGCCCGGGTGATCCGCGAAGAGGTGGACAAGCAGGTCGCCGAGGACGAGCAGGCGACCCGGCTGGTGGCCTCGCTGGAGGCACAGTACGACGCGTTCCTGCGCGGGCGCGAGGGCAACCTGCTGGCCGGTTCCGACCAGCCGCTGCCCACCGCCGAGGAGCTCGGCGCCGAGCTGGAGCGCTTCCTGGCCGAGCAGACCCGCGACGGCGAGTAAACCGCGGTCGCCGTCCGGCCGGCCACCGCCGGAGGGTCAGGTGACCGTCGGGCTGCGGCGCTCGATGAGCACGACATCGCGCCAGACGCCGCGATGTCGGCCGACGCGTTCGCGGGTGCCGACGACGCGGAAACCGCACGCAGCGTGCAGGGCGAGGCTCGCGGTGTTCTCCGGGAAGATCCCGGACTGGATGGTCCAGATCCCGGCCGCTTCGGTGGCGGTGATGAGCGCGGTGAGCAGGGCGTGACCGATGCCCCGCCCGCGGGCCTCGGGATGGACGTAGACGGAGTGCTCGACCACACCGGCGTAGACGCGCCGGTCGGAGACCCGGCTGCACGCGACCCAGCCGACCACCGTGCCGCCGGCGTCAACCGCGACGAAGCGGTGCTCGGGCAGGCGGGCGGCGGTGAACCGGGACCAGTCGGGAGGCTCGGTCTCGAAGGTGGCGTTGCCGGTGGCGATGCCCCGCCGGTAGATCTCGAGCACCGCCCCGGCGTGCCCGTCGGTCATGGCGACGATCCGGTACGCGGCGGGGTCGCCGGACATGGTCATCGTGCTCGTACCTCCTGGTGCGGTGGGGCCGCGAATTGCGCAACCCCGTGCCTGGTGGGTCATCTAAGCGCGGCGGTATCTGCCGGGGGCGATGCCGTGCCGGCGTTTGAACGCGGTGGCGAAGGCGAACTCGGAGGTATAGCCGACCTGGGCCGCGATGACGCCGAGCGGCGCGTCGGACTCCTGCAGGAGCCGGGCCGCCGTGGTCATCCGCCACCAGGTCAGGTACGTCAGTGGCGGCTGGCCCAGCAGCGCGGTGAACCGACGGGCGAACGGCGCCCGGGACAATCCGGCCTCGGCGGCCAGGCTTGCCACGGTCCACGGCCGCGCCGGCTCGCGGTGCATGGCCTGCAGCGCGGCGGCGGTGGTCGGGTCGTTGAGCGCCGACGCCCAGCCGGTGGCGACCGCCGGCGTGGGCTGCTGGCCGAGCCAGGCTCGCAGGATGTGGAGCAGCAGGGTGTCGAGCAGCGCGGGAACGATCGCATCCGTGCCGAGGCGGGGTCGTTCCAGCTCGGCGGCGAGCAGGTCCACAGTGGCCCGCAGCTCGGGGTGCCGGCCGAGGTGTGCCGGCAGATGAATGAGGTCGGGCAGGTCGTGCAGCAGCGGGTGCGCCCGGGCTGGATCGAGCTCGTAGGCGCCACACAGCGTGACGGTGGCCGGGATGCCGGCACCGGCCGGTTCGCCGACGGTGCCGGTGGCGTAGCGCTGGAGCGCCCGCGGGTCATTCGGGTCGCAGGCTTCGGTGACCGGCCGGGTCGAAGGGTTGTCGGCCAGCGTGTGCCCGCGACCGTGCGGCCGGAACACCACGTCACCGGCGGCCAGCGGCACCGGTTCGGCGCCCGGTCGGATGAGCCAGCACGGTCCCTGCAGGATGACCTGGAAGCCGGCGGCGCCCGGCACCGAGGCGAACTCCTGCGCCCACGGCGCGTGCCACGCCAGCCGCGCCGAACGTGGTCGGCCGGTCCGCATCACCGTGATCACGTCACTGAGCACGTCCACGCGGCTAGCGTATCGCGGCAGGGACGATCACGTATGAACCGAGGATCGTGAGACATGGTTCGTCTTCCTGTGCCGTCATAGATTCGACGGATGAGAGCCATGCGAATTCACGAGTACGGCGCCGCGTCGGTCATCCGCCTGGACGACATACCCCGCCCGGTGCCGGGCCCTGGTGCCGTACTGATCCAGGTCGCCGCGACCTCGTTCAACCCGTCCGACATCGGGCTCCGTCGCGGACTGCTGCGCTCCGTACTCCCCATGGAGCTGCCGTTGACCCTCGGCGGGGAGGTCGCCGGCACCGTCGTCGAGATCGGGGACGGCGTGTCCACGCTCGCCGTCGGCGACCGGGTCATCGGCCGCTGCGGCGGCGCCGCGGCCGAGTATGTCGTGGCCGCCGCCGACACCCTCGTGGCGGCGCCCACCGCCATTCCGCTCTCGCACGCCGCTGCCATCCCCATCGCGGGAGTCACCGCCTGGCAGGCAGTGTTCGAGCACGCGCGCATCACGCCCGGACAGCGAGTGTTCGTGAACGGGGCGGGCGGCGCGGTCGGCGGGTTCGCCGTCCAGCTCGCCAAGCACGCCGGAGCCCGGGTCATCGCGACCGCCGGCCCGCACAGCACCGAGGCGGTCGGCCGTCTCGGCGCCGATGAGATCATCGACTACACGGCCGGCGACCCGGCCGACGCGATCGACGGGCCGGTCGACACGATGCTCAACCTCGCCGTCGTCAGCGCGCGGCAGGCCGCGACCCTGGTGCGCGTGGTGCGGCCGGGTGGCGTCGTCGTGTCCGTCACCGTCCCGGTCGAGACACCCACCGGATCCCGGGTGACCGGGGCGCACTTCGTGGCCCGCAACGACACCGGCCACCTCGCCGCACTGGTCAAGCTCGTTGACGCGGGCGCCCTCCGGGTCGCGGTCGGTGCGGAACGCCCACTCGCCGACCTGGCCTCGGTGCATCACGAGGCCGAGTTCGGCCACACCAGAGGAAAGATCATCCTGGTTCCGTACGCGGCGTAGGTGCGCGACGCGGCGTACGACGGGCGTGGTTTCGGTATAGTCGCCCCGTCGAACCTGGAGGCGTCTTGTTGATCACCGGCGTGGTGGGCGGTTTCACCGGCGTGCTGTCGGTGGTGCCCTGCGCCCTGCGTCCGGCGCCTCGACCTATCTTGCCGGCAGCCCCGGCGTCAGAGGCCTCGACCGTCTCTGTTGGGTGACCCCGGCCATCCCGTCCAGTCTTACTTTCCGCACTTCGCCATGCCGGGTGCGGCGGGTCCACCGTTGCCGCGGAGACCCCTGGGATGCACAAAGGACAGTCGTCATGAAGATGTCGAAGGTGTTCGGCAGCACACTGCACACAGCGCCGGGCCGCTCGGAGTCCGAGGGGCATCAGATGCTCCAGCGGGCGGCGATGGTCCGCCAGGTGGGGCAGGGAATCTTCGCCTACCTGCCGTTCGGTTGGCGCACGATCCGCAAGATCGAGGGCGTGCTGCGCTCCGAGATGGATCGGATCGGCGGCCAGGAAGTCTCCATGCCGGTGGTGAATCCGGCCGAATTGTGGAAGGAGTCAGGCCGGTACTTCAAGATCGGTCCAGAGCTGGCGCGGTTCACCGACCGGCGCAATCGGGACATGGTCCTGGCGATGACCCACGAAGAGATCGCCACCTTCCTCAGCCGCTCGGAGATCGGGTCGTACCGGCAGTTGCCGCGCATGGTCTACCAACTGCAGACCAAGTTCCGGGACGACGCCAGGCCGCGCGCGGGGCTGATCCGGGTGCGCGAGTTCATCATGAAGGACGCGTACAGCTTCCACAGCGACGAATCCGGGCTCGACGAGCACTACCGTGACCAGTACCGCGCCTACCACAACATCTTCCGCAAGTGTGGCGTCCCGATCCGGGCGGTGCTCTCCGACGTGGGCATCATGGGCGGCAGCATGGCCCACGAGTTCATGTACGTGACGCCGATCGGCGAGGACGCTCTACTGCTCTGCGACAGCTGCGGCTTCGCCGCCAACCGCGAGGTGGCCTCGTTCCGCAAGCCGGCCGCGGATACGCCGGCGGCGCTGCCGGTTGAAGAGATCGCTACGCCGGGTGCGAAGACGATCGACGAGCTGTCCACATTGCTGGGAATCGCCGCAGCGGAGACGGCCAAGGTGGTCTTTCTCGCTACGGAGCCGGTCACCGAGTACGTCGTGGTCGTCGTCCGCGGCGACATGGAGGTCAACGAGACGAAGGTCGCCAACGTGGTCCGGGCGGCCGAGCTGCGCCCGATGACCGAGGACGAGATCGCCGGTATCGGTGCGGCACCGGGTTACGGTTCCCCGATCGGGCTGCGCGACGCCACGATCGTGGTTGATGATCTGGTGGCCGCGTCGACCAATCTCGTCGCCGGCGCCAACCGGGCCGGATTCCACCTGCGCAACGTCAATGCCGGCCGGGACTACACGGGAGATTTCGTCGCCGACGTCACGGCCGCGCGAGCTGGTGACGCATGCCGGGTATGCGGGCACGATCTGCGGGCCACCCGCGGGGTCGAGGCCGGCAACATCTTCAAGCTCGGCACCCGCTTCTCGATCGCTCTCGGCGCCGATTTCCTCGACCAGGCGGGCGAACGCAGACCCCTCACCATGGGCTGCTACGGAATCGGCGTGGGTCGGCTGCTGGCCTGCGCGGCCGAGGAGAACCGCGACGACCAGGGCCTACGCCTGCCGGTCAGCATCGCCCCGTACCACGTGCATCTGGCCCTGCTGGACGATCTCGGCTCGCCGGTCGGCGAGCTCGCCCAGCGCTTCTACGACGAGCTGTGGGCGGCGGGTGTCGAGGTGCTCTTCGACGACCGCACCGAACGCGCCGGGGTGAAGTTCGCCGACGCCGACGTCATCGGCCTACCCCTGCGCATCACCATGGGTCGGCGCGGATTCGCCGACGGCACCGCGGAACTGCGCGACCGGGCCTCCGGGGAGAAGACCACCGTGCCGCTCGACGGTCTGGTCGCCGAGGTGGTTGACCGGATCACCACCTTGCGGGCCGCCGCCGACGCCCCGGCCACCGTCGACCTACCCGAGGAGCTGTCGGCGCACTGACCACATGGGATCACTGACACCCGGCCAGCTCCCGGAGATCGGTGACGAGTTCGTCGATCCACCCGCGGGACACCGGGACCGCGTGGACGCCGGTCTCCACGACCCAGCGCAGCGCGATCATGGTCCAGCACAGGCCGCCGGTCACCAGCTGGTCGATCACCGCCGGCAGGTCGGAGCCGGCCTCGCGCGCGAAGAGCTCCGGCAGGGCGTCCATCCGTACGCCGTCGATCCGGCCCTGTTTGCGGCCCTCGCGCAGTAGGAGGTAGAGGTCGCCGAGATGCGGGTGCACGTAGGCGTCCGACCAGTCGATGGTGACTATCCCGCCGCCGCCCGGGGTGTGCAGCAGGTTCTTGGCCTGGAAGTCGCCGTGCACGACGGTGGCGGGTTCGCCGGACAGTTGCTCAAGGCGGCCGGCCATCGCCCGGGTCGGGTCGTCGAGCGCGCCGGCGAGGTCGGGGCGCAGATCCGTCATCGCCGCCTCGGCCCGCGCCGCCACGGCCACGAAATCGGCGGTGGACCGGCGCAGACCGGCGGCCAGCGCGGGGTCGGCGGTCAGTCGCAGCGCCGACTCGGACCGCATCCGGGCCAGGACGCGTACGGCCTGCTCGTATCCTTCGGCGGTGGGGCGGTCCTCGAGGTTGGGACCGCCGAGGTCCTCCAGGACGATGACACCGGGGCCGCCCTCGGCGAGCAGCCGGGGCGCGGGGATCCCGAGGGGACCGACCAACTGGTGGTACCGCAACGCCTCGCCGGCCAACTCGCCGACGCCCCGCTTGACGATCACGGATTTCCGGGTGGCACCGTCGAGGCGGATCCGCCAGACTTCCGAGAGCCCCCAGCCACGCAGCAGCTCACCGCCGACGATCGTGCCGTCGAGGTCGGGTAGCCAGCTGGGCAGCGTTCTCTCGATCACCCCGGCATTGTGCCTAAGGAGCCCGTTGTGCGCGTGCTGATTCTCGGCGGCACCAAATACCTCGGCCGTCACCTCGTCGAGCACGCCCTACAAGCCGGCCACGACGTCACGTTGTTCAACCGCGGGCGTACCGGAACGGCATTGTTTCCCGGCGTCCCCCGCCTGATCGGCGACCGGACGGCGGACGGCGACCCGGCCGGCCTGACCGCGCTCGGCACCGGCACCTGGGACATGGTCGTCGACTTCAGCGGCTTCCACCCGGGCCAGGTCGCCGCCACCGCCGGGCTGCTGGCGCCGCGCATCGGGCAGTACGTCTTCATGTCCTCGATCGCGGTCTATCCGCGGTCGGCCGAGGCGGGTCGGTCGGAGGATGCCCGACTGCTGCCGCCAGAGCCCGACAACGGCGAGTACGGCAACCTGAAGGTCGGATGCGAGCAGGCGGCCGAGGCTGCCGTGCCGGGTCGGGCGACTTTCGTCCGCGCGGGACTGATCACCGGTCCCGGTGATCCGTTCGGTGCGTTCACCAGCTGGGCCCTCGCGATGGCCGGCGACGGGGTGGTCCCGTGCGCGGCCCGGGCCACGCAGCCGGTGCAGGTGACCGACGTCCGTGATCTGGCCGCATTTCTGCTGCGGATCGGCCCCGGCCCGTACAACGTGGTGCCGCCGCCGATGACCTTCGCCCAGATGCTCGAGACCTGCCGTCGGGCCGCTGGCGGAACGGCGACCGTCAAGTGGACGCCGGACGAGAACGTCGACGACCTCGGCGGGTTCATCGTGCAACCCCGCGACGGAAGCGAAGACGGCATGTTCCAGCTCTCCGGCGAGCGGGCGCGCGTGGCGGGTTACCTGGCCCGCCCGTTCGCGGAGACGGCTCGGGACACGATCGAGTGGGCGCTGCGCACCAAGGCGACCTTCACCAATCCGCACTGACGCCGTTCGACCGGCTACCGGTACGGCCGCGCACGGGTCCGGCTTGACGCGCGCCTATATAGGCATATGATTGCGGCCATGGCACGAGCAGCCACGACGTCGGACGCGTTCAACGCGATCGCCGAGCCGCAGCGCCGGGACATCCTGTCGCTGCTGCGGGCGGGCGAGCGGCCGGTCACCGATCTCGCCCAGGAGCTGGGGATGAGCCAGACGCAGGCGTCCAAACACCTGCGGGTGCTGCGGGAGGTGGGGCTGGTGCGGGACCGCAAGGCGGGCAAACAGCGGCTGTACGGGCTGGACGCCGGCGGGCTGCGACCGATTCACGAGTGGACCGGCGGCTTCGAGCAGTTCTGGAACGAGAGCTTCGACCGGCTGGACGCGTACGTGCAGGACTTGAAGCAGAAGAGGCAGGAGGAATAGCTGATGAGCGCGACGTCTGCGACGGCCGACCGCGAGGTTGTCATTTCCCGGGTCATCGACGCCCCACGCGAGTTGGTGTTCGAGGCGTTCACCGAAGTGCGGCACCTGTCGCAGTGGTGGGGGCCGGAGGGGTTCACCACCACCACGCGGTCCTTCGAGTTCCGCGTCGGCGGGGTGTGGGACTTCGTGATGCACGGGCCGGACGGCACGGACTATCCCGAGTGGATCTCCTGGGCCGAGATCGCCCCGCCGGAGCGGATCGCACTACTGCACGGTGAGTCGCACGACGACCCGAACGCCTTCGAGTCGGTGCTGACGTTCGAGCCCGAGGATGCGGCGACCCGGATCGAGATGCACACGGTGTTCCGCACCAAGGAACTGCGCGACGAGGCGGTCGAGAAATACCACGCGATCGAGGGCGGTCAGCAGACGCTGGGCAACCTGGCTGCGTACGTCGCCGGGGTCCTTCGGATCGGAGCGGAGGGCTGATGGCCGGGACGGTTTTTATCAGCGTGTCGATGTCGCTTGACGGTTTCATCGCGCCCGAGTCTGTCGAGGAGCTGATGGGACAGCAGTGGATGGAGTTGCAGCGGTGGCTCTTCCCGCAGCGGTTCTTTCGGGAGAATTTGAAGCTCGGCAAGGGCGGCGAGGAAGGGCGCGACAACGACATCCTGCGGGAGACGTTCGAGCGCACCGGTGCGAGCGTGATGGGCAAGCGCATGTTCGACGCCGGCGAGCATGCATGGCCGGCCGAGGCGCCGTTCCACACGTCGGTCTTCGTCGTGACCCACGACAAGCGTGACCCGTGGGAGCGCCCCGGCGGCACGACTTTCCACTTCGTCAACGACGGCATCGAGGCCGCGCTCGACCAGGCCCGCGCGGCCGCCGGCGACCGCGACGTCCGTATCGCTGGCGGTGGCGCGACGATCCTGGAGTACGTTAACGCCGGCCTGATCGACGAGCTGTCGATCGCGCTGTCGCCCGTGCTGTTCGGCGCCGGGATCCGCCTGTTCGAGGGCGTGGACGCGAGCCGCGTGGCTCTCCAGCAGGTCCGCGCGGAGTCGTCGGAGAGGGTGACGCACCTGACCTACGCCGTCCGGGAGCGGTAGGCGCACGGACCGCAGATCTCATGAGACAGGAGAAGGCCATCGTCACCGCGACGCTCGCCCTCAACGGCGCCACCATCGACTACGACCAACGCGGCGGCGACGGCCCACCGCTGCTGCTCCTGCCCGGCGGCTCCGGGCACGCCGGCGTCCTCGACCGCCTCGCCACACACCTGGCAGGCCACTACCGTGTCGTCTCGATGTGCAGCCGCGTCGCCTCGGCAGCGACACCCGACAGCGTCGCCTCGGCAGCGACACCCGACAGCGTCAACGAGGAACAGCATCCGACGGTCCACGCCGAGGACACCCGCGCTCTGATCGCCAAGCTGTTCGACGAGCCACCGACCGTGATCGCCTTCAGCTCTGGGGCCA
>DASWMR010000623.1:0-1627 GCA_036399635.1 Actinoplanes sp.
TAAGTCTCGGCGGGGTCGCGGTCCTTCCTCCTGCGCCCGGGCGCCGCGGCCGGCGGCCGCTATCCGACGTGGATGCCGGGCCGCAGATCGGGATCCGGTTCGTGCTTGCGGACGATCTCGCGGACGACGGGGGCGGTGTCGCCGCGGCCGAGCAGGAAGTAGCGGAACATGTGGACCAGTGGGCTGCCCTCGGCCCAGGCGAAGTAGCAGTGCGGTCGCACGCCGGTGGCCGCGCGCATCGCGAGCAGGACCGCGGCGATCGCGTTGGGCCCGGCCGGTGCGTTGGCCCGCAGCACCCGGAACCCCCCGACCTCGACACCGTGCACCTGCAGCGTCTCGCTGAACTCGGACGGGTCGACCACGTCGATCTCCAGGAAGAGGACGTCGGCGGTGCCGGGCACCGGATTGTGGCCGCGCTGTTCGCGTTCCTTGTCGGTGTATTCGGCGACGTCGCCGGCCTGGCGCCGGTTGGCGATGATGTTCAGCGCGCCGTCGAAGTTCAGCGAGTCGGTGATGAACCGGCGGGCGGCCGGGTCGAACTCGATGCGGTCGGCCCGCAGCTCGGTGGTGCGCGACACCCGCGAGATCAGCGACACGACGATGATGCCGGCGATGAACATGCCGGAGATGGCGATGCCGTCCGGCTTGTCGATCACGTTCTCGGCCAGGGCGTAGAGCAGTACCGCGGTCAACGCGGCGAACCCGGCGGTGGCCAGGTGTTGCCGGCTGCGCCGCACGGTGACGGTGACGGCGAAGGCGCCGGAGACCATCATCGCCAGGATTCCGGTCGCGTACGCGCCGGCCTGGGCGTTGACGTCGGCGCCGAACCCGATAGTGATGAGCACGCACAGGGCGGTGTAGACCAGCACGACGGGCCGCACCGCCCGTCCCCACTCCGGGGCCATGCCGTAGCCGGGCAGGTAGCGCGGCACGATGTTGATCAGCCCGGCCATCGCCGACGCGCCGGCGAACCAGAGGATGAGAATGGTGCTGACGTCGTAGGCGGTGCCGAACGCCTCACCCAGCTGCTGGTGGGCGAGCCAGGCCAGGGCGCGGCCGTTGGCTCCCCCGCCGGGTTGGAACTCTTTCGCGGGGATGAGCACGGTGGTCACGAAGCTGGCGGCCAGCAGGTAGACACTCATGATCAGCGCGGCGGTGGTCAGCAGCTTGCGGGTGTTGTGGATCCGCGACCGAAGCCGCTGCTCTTCGGCGGCGCCGTCCGCGGCGATCAGCGGCATCATGCTCACCCCGGTCTCGAAGCCGGACAGGCCTAGTACTAGCAGCGGAAAAGCCAGCAGTGCGGGCGACGCCAGGCCGGTGAACCCGCCGCCGCCCTCGGTGAGCGCGCTAGTCCACGCGGTGAGCGCCCCGGGGATGGTCAGCACGTCGATCAGGCCGGCGACGATGACCACCGCGTTCAGCACCAGGAACACCGCCACGAGCGGGATCGCGACGGTGACCGCTTCGCTGAAGCCCAGCAGGAACACCCCGCCGAGCAGCAGGAGCAGGGTGACGGTGAGCGCGACCTCGTGGCCGTGCAGCGCGCTGGGGAAGAACGGGTTCTCCACGATGTGCACCGACGCGTCCGCCGCGGACAGGGTGATCGTGATGATCCACGACGTGCAGA
>DASWMR010000624.1:0-3259 GCA_036399635.1 Actinoplanes sp.
ACGTCGATCAGTGCGCGCCGCAGCTGCGCGACCGCGGGCGGTTCGTCGATCTTTTCGAGCTTCGCGGCACTGGCGCGGACGATCTCGAGGAAGCTGGCCCGGACGTCCGCGCCGTCGCCCGACTGCTGGAAGACCGCCGACACGTCGCCGTGTGCTACCGCGACCGTGCGCCGGACCACCGGCAGCATCTCATGCTTGGAGAATCGGGTCGTCGCGACCAGTCCCGCCGAAGGGGCGCCGAGATCGGGAAGCGGCAACCGGGTGTACGTCGTGCGGAGGCCGTCGCGGGTGACGGCCGGGCACTTCGCGGGAGCCGCGGCGGCGTACGCCACGATATCCCGGGCCCGGTCGGCCCCGGTGGCGGTGACCACGACGGAGACCGTGCCGCCCGCCGCCCGCCGGAAGGTCCGCGATGCGCTCGTCACCGGCCCCCACAGCCGGTCCGGGAGTCCCCCGGTGCACAGGTTCGAACCGTAAATGTCGAAGTCGGTCACCGACCCCGCACTCCCGCCGGCGACCGCGTACCCGGCCGGCAGCTCCGCCTCGGTGAGCAGTCCCCCGGCCAGCTGCGCCGCGGTGAAGTACTGGTCACCCGGCGGCGGCGACGCGGCCGGTGCCGGTACGGCGGTCGCGCCCGCCGTACCGGCCGTCACCAGGGCACCGGGCACGAGTGCAAGGGCGAGGATCAGCGCGATGAGGCGGCTCATCGGCCCACCGTAGGCGGGCCCGTGCCGGAGGATTCCAGATATCGGTATCTGTCGATACTGTGGTGGGATGGTGGTCCCCGGTGTGCCACGATGCGCGCCCCTACTCCTGGAGGATCCATGCGCAAGTTCTTCGCGGCGTTCACTTCGGCCCTGGTGCTCGGCGCCGTGGCCGGCAGCGTGCCGGCCGGCGCCGCGGCGGCCGCCCCGCGCGGCGCCTGCACTCCCGGCCTGCTCTTCTGTGAAGACTTCGACCTGCTGCCGACCGGCAGTGCCAGCACGCTGAACTGGGGTGTCGACACGAACAACGGCACCCTCACCGTGGAAGGCGCCGAGCCGGACAACCAGGTGCTGCACGTCCACACGCTCGACAACGGGCACGCCTTCCTGCGCGTCGACGACTTCGCCGCGCCCGGCAACCGGTTCTTCGGCCGGATGCGGCTGCGCGTCGACGCCTTCCCGACCGGCCCGGACTGGGCGCACTTCACGCTCGTGGAGGCCACGGGGGCCGGCAGCTCGGAGGTCGTCCGCCCGATCGGCGGCCAGTACGCGCCGACCGTCCCGGGCATCTTCTGGGGCGTGGGCGCCGACGGCGGCCCCACCGGCGACTGGACGAACTGGCGGGAGTCCGCCCCGGTCACCGAGGACACCTGGCAGTGTTTCGAGTGGACGCTCGACCCGGCCGACAACCGCGTCGCCGTGTGGATCGACGGGGTGGAGAACCCGGAGCTGACCGCCTCGACCACCGAGCACGGCGGCGCCGACGTGCCCTTCGTGCTGCCGGCGGTGAACACCGTGAAGATCGGGTGGCAGCTCTACCAGGGCGGCACCACGCCCGGCGAGTTCGACCTCTGGATCGACGACATCGCCCTGTCCGCCGAGCGTCTGGGCTGCTGAGGCCTGCATCGCTCCGGGTCGTTCCGCCGGTGGTGGGCTCGGCACTCCCCTAGCGTCAGGGCATGGGGGTACGCCGAGCCGCCGCGGCGCTGGTCGTTCTGGTGGCGGTGCTGTTGACCGCGGTGCATGCGCCCGGCCGCGCCCAAGCGGCGATCACCACGCCGTTCACCGTCCGGTTCGACGTGAACACCAACGGCTCGATCCTGCTGCGCGGCAACAGCAACCTCACCTGTCCCACCATCGCCACCGGGTGCCCGCAAGCGCGCAACGGCGCCGGCGCGGTCCTCAACAACAACAACTTCACGATGGCGTACGCCGACGCCGACGGTGACCCGGTGACCACGTTCAACGACAGCACCGCGACGCTCGGCGTACCGCCCGGCAGCTCGGTGCTGTTCGCCGGCCTCTACTGGGGGGCCGACTCCACCCTGGCCCCGGGCAACCGCGACCAGGTGCTGTTCCGCACCCCGGCCGCCGCCTATCAGCAGGTCACCGCGTCGAGCCTGTACGCCTCCGGCGCCAACTACCAGGGCTTCGCGGACGTGACGGCGCTGGTCTCCGCGGGCGGCTCCGGGACGTACGGAGTGGCGAACATCCAGGCCCGCCTCGGCACCGGCCAGTACGCCGGATGGTCGCTGGCGGTCGCCTACCGGAACCCGGCCGAGGACCTGCGGAGCCTGCGCATCTACGACGGCTTCGGCTCGATCATGAACACCGGGAACCTGGTCATCCCGCTCACCGGCTTCGAGACGCCGCACTCGGGCGCGGTGCACACCCGGATCGGTGCGGTCGCGTACGAGGGTGACCGCGGGACCGTCGGGGACAGCCTGCTGGTCGACGGGCAGGCGTTGACCGACGCCGCGAACTCGGCCAACAACTTCTTCAACAGCTCGGCGACCGACGCGGGGGTGGCGTTCACCGGCCGGGATCCGCCGCACGCCAACCTGCTCGGCTTCGACGTGGACCAGATCGACGCGACCGGTCTGCTGGGGCACGCGGCCACCGCCACCACGCTGACGCTCACCACCAACGGCGACGCGTACTTCCCCGGCGTCATCACGTTCAGCGTCGACCTGTACGCGCCGAAGATTGTCACCACCATGACCGGTACCGACGTCGACGGCAACGACCTGCTGCCCGGCGACGAGATCGAATACCGGATCGCGGTCCGCAACGACGGCAGCGACACGGCCGACGGGGTGGTGCTCTCCGACGCCGTCCCGCCGTACACGGCGTACGTGCCGGGCTCGCTGACCGTCCAGGGCAGCCCGGTCACCGACGCGACCGGCGACGACGCGGGGTCGTACGCGGCCGGCACGGCCGACTGGAGTCTGGGCAGCATCCCCTACCTGGGCACCACCTACGTCACCCTCCGGGTCCGGGTCGCCGCCGGGGTGCCACCCGGCTACGCGATCACCAATCTGGTGAATGTGAGTTACACCGGCCGCACCACCAGCGTCAACGTGGCGGGCATGGGCGGCACGGTCGCCACCCCGGTGCAGCGCCCGCACGCCGACCGGGCCGCGACCGTCGCGGTGGCCCCCGGCTTCGTGCAGCGCTCCGGCGGGCCCGACCCGGTCACCTACACCGCCACGGTGACCAACGCGGCCGGCGACCTCGAGCCCGCCGCCGGCGCCGAGCTGACCCTCCCGGCCGGC
>DASWMR010000625.1:0-4228 GCA_036399635.1 Actinoplanes sp.
GCAGAATCGACAGCGGCGTCTGGACCAACCAGGACAGCCCCATGATCAGAAAAGTGACGTAGAGCGAGTGCGGCAGGCCGGGGTCACTGAGCACCGCTTTCCAGCTGGTCAGGCCGGACGGGTGGATGTCGCCGATGCCGTCCCAGGTGGTGAAGCTCAGGACGAGCACGCCGAGCAGCGGGACGACGCCGAACGCCAGGAACATCAGCAGGGCCGGTAGTGCCATCCAGCCGACGGAGCCGCTCCGCCCGCCGCCGGCAGTGGTGGTCGCCGGCGCACGGACGGCGGGCGGAGCGAGCGCGGTCATTTGCCGATGACCCCGTTCATGCTGTCGACCCACTGCTGCGGGCTGATCTGCAGCTGGAACAGCTTGGCGATGTTGTCCAGCAACGTCTCAGCCGCGGTCGGGCTCAACGCCTGGTCCCACGACTGGGCGAAGACCTTGGCCTTGCTGGACAGGTCATAGACGAATTTGAGGAACTCGGCGTCCGGTGACGAGCTCAACTGGGCGTCACTGCCCTGGATGATCGGGACCCCACCCGACTTGATCCAGCCGGCCACCTCGTCGTTGTCGAGCAGGGTGGTGGAGATGAACTTCTTCGCGATGTCCTTCTCCGCGGTGGTCGCCTTCGACGAGATGGACAGATATTGCCCGGGGTTGCCGACCTGGTTGCTCGGGTCACCCTTGCCGCCCTCCACCGGCGGGAAGTTCATGAAGCCGAGCCCGCCGTCGGAGACGAACTTCCCGCCCTTTTCCTTCTGGATGCCGTACGACCAGGAGCCGTGCAGCATCATCGCGGCCTTGCCGGTGTAGAGCAGCGCCTGGTCGGCGTTCTGGTCGGCGACGACCGAGGAGAAGCCCTTGACGAAACCGTTGGCCTTCACCAGATCCTGGATCTTGGTGAGCATGTCGAGCACCGCGGGGTCGGACCAGGAGCCGGCCTTCCCGGCGAAGACGTTGTCGAACACCTCCGAACCGGCGGTGCGGTCGAGCAGCAGCTCGAGCCACATCATGTTGGTCCAGCGGGACTGACCGGCCAGCGAGAACGGCGCCACCTTGGCGGCGTTGAACTTCGGCACCAGGGCCATCAGGTCGCCCCACGACTGCGGCGGCTGCACGCCGACCCGGTCGAAGACCTTCTTGTTGTAGTACAGGACGATCGGCTGCACCGTCTCGATCGGCATCGCGTAGATCTTGCCGTTGACCGTGGCGGCACCGAACGAGGACGGGAAGATCTTGTCCTTGACCGCGGCGTTCTGCGCCAACCAGTCGGTCAGGTCCTCGACCTGGTTGGCCTCGACATAGGTCTTGAGACCGCCGCCACCCCAGCCCCAGATCATGGTCGGCGCCTGGTTGGCGCCGATCGCCGTCTTGATCTTCTGCTTGTACGCGTCGTTCTGGAAGAACGTGCCAGTGATCTTGGTGGTCGGGTTCGCCGCGTTGAACCGCTCGACCGCCGCCTTGCGGATCGCCTCGCCGGGCGGGCCGCTGAGCGACCAGTAGCTGGCCGCGCCGGAACCAGCCCCGGTGCTGCTGCCGGTCTTGCCACTCGGGCCGGAGCTGCCGCAGGCCGCCAGCGCGGCGGCGCCGGCCGCGCCCGCGGACAGGCCCAGGAAGTTGCGCCGGGAAATGGGACTATTGAACACGCTGATCTCCATACTCGAATGCCGCGGTGCTCCGCGGCGAGTGGATCGTCGTGGCAACGGTGGTATCCAGGTCACGCCGTTGTCGAAGTCACGCGGTAGGAAGTAGAGCCGTTGTTCCCATCACCAGTAGTTCAGATCACATGGCTCTGCAACTTTCGTTGCATGATCGCAAGTTTGTGTGAGTTTCGTTAACGTAGGGTTTCCGGGTGATCATGTCAAGAGCTTGCCCGGGCTCTGCCCTGGGCGAGAGAGTGGTTGGGACCCGGACATCGCCGTTCAGCCCCACCGGGGCCGGGAAAATCGCTACGAGTAATCCCGGAAGTTTCGGAGACGCTGAGGAGTTGCACTGTGACCGCTGAACGGGCCGACCAGCCATGGCACGACCGGACGCTGCCGATCGCCGAGCGGGTGGCGCTGCTGCTCGCCCAGATGACCATCGAGGAGAAGATCGGCCAGCTGGGCAGTCGCTGGGTAGGTAACGATATGAAGAACGTGCCCCGCGACGACCCCGGAGCGGCCCTCAACGTCGCGCCCATGGAAGACGCCTTCGCGGCCTCCGGGAGGGTTCCGCTCGGCGAAGCGAGCCGCGCCGGTCTCGGCCATCTCACCCGGGTGTACGGGAGTGTGCCGCTGACCGCCGCGGCGGGTGCCGCCGAGCTGGTCCGCCAGCAGCACGTGGTGCTGGGCAACTCCCGGCTCGGCATCCCGGCCCTGGTGCATGAGGAGTGCCTCACCGGCTTCACCACCTTCGGCGCCACGGTCTACCCGGCCGCGATCGCCTGGGGTGCCACCTTCGACCCCGACCTGATCGAGCGGATGGCTGCCGCGATCGGCCGGGACATGGCGGCGGTGGGCGTACACCAGGGCCTCTCCCCCGTCCTCGACGTGGTGCGCGACTATCGCTGGGGGCGCGTCGAGGAGACGATCGGCGAGGACCCCTATCTGGTGGCGACGCTCGGCTCCGCGTACGTGCGGGGGTTGCAGAGTGCCGGCGTGATCGCCACGCTGAAGCACTTCGCCGGCTACTCGGCTTCTCGTGGGGCCCGCAACCACGGCCCGGTGCCGATGGGCCGGCGCGAGTTGATGGACGTGATCCTGCCGCCGTTCGAGACCGCGGTCCGCGAGGCCGGCGTCGGCTCGGTGATGAACTCCTACTCCGACCTCGACGGGGTGCCCGCCGCGAGCGACTCGTGGCTGCTCACCGAGCTGCTGCGCGACCAGTGGGGCTTCACCGGCACGGTCGTCTCCGACTACTGGGCGGTCGCGTTCCTGGCCCGCACGCACAAGGTCGCCGCGGACGACGACGAGGCCGGCGCCCAGGCCATCACCGCCGGCATCGACGTCGAGCTGCCGGACACCGGCGGCTTCGGCCCCGGCCTGATCGACCGAGTGCCCGAGGAGATCATCGAGCGGGCCGCCCGCCGGCTGCTGCTGCAGAAGGCCGAACTCGGTCTGCTCGACGCGGACTGGACCCCCGAGGGCTCGGTGACCGCCGCGGCCGACGTCGACCTGGACTCACCGGACAACCGGTCGCTCGCCCGCGAGCTGGCCGAACGCTCGATCGTGCTGCTCGACGCCGGCTCCGCGCTTCCGCTCGACCCGGCGCACCGCACGATCGCCGTGGTCGGCCCGGCCGCGGCCGACCCGCGTACCTTCATGGGCTGTTATGCCTTCCCCAACCACGTGCTGCCGCGCTACCCCGGCATCGGGCTGGGCATCGAGGTACCGACCGCGGTCGACGCCCTGCGCGCCGAATTCCCCGGCGCCGACATCGTGCACGAGCCCGGCTGCAAGGTCACCGGCGACGACCGCTCCGGCTTCGGCGCCGCCGTCGAGGCGGCCCGCACGGCGGACGTCTGCATCGCGATGGTCGGCGACCTGGCCGGACTCTTCGGCCGCGGCACCTCCGGCGAAGGCTGCGACGCGGCGGACCTGAGCCTGCCGGGCGTGCAGGGCGCGCTGCTCGACGAGCTGCTCGCCACCGGTACCCCCGTCGTCGTCGTGGTGGTCTCCGGCCGCCCCTACGCGCTGGGCGGCATCCACGACCGCGCCGCCGGCCTGGTCCAGGCGTTCATGCCCGGCGAGGAGGGCGGCGCCGCGATCGCCGGGATCCTCACCGGCCGGGTGCAGCCCGGCGCCAAGCTCCCGGTGCAGATCCCCCGGCACCCGGGCGGCCAGCCCGGCACCTACCTGCAGCCGCCGCTGGGCGCCGAGAACACCGGTGTCAGCAACCTCGACCCGACCCCGCTGTTCGCGTTCGGGCACGGCCGGTCCTACACCACCTTCGAGGTGGACGACCTGCGGCTCAGCGCCACCGAGGTGCCGACCGACGGCGAGTTCACGGTGACCGCGCGGGTGCGCAACACCGGCGCCCGCCTCGGCGACGAGGTGGTCCAGCTGTACCTCAAGGACCTCCAGGCCCAGGTGACCCGCCCGGTGCACCAGCTCACCGGCTTCGTCCGGCTTTCGCTGGAGCCGGGCGAGGCCAAGGACGTACGGTTTACGGTGCACACCGACCGCACCGCGTTCACCGGCCGCGACCTCACCCGCATCGTCGAACCTGGCACCATCGAGATCCAGG
>DASWMR010000626.1:0-5317 GCA_036399635.1 Actinoplanes sp.
CCGATAGGTGTAGACGCCGACCTCTTTCAGCACCACGCCGGAGATGCCCAGCTCCTCGCTCAGGCGCCGGTCGGCGGCGACTGCGACCTCCTCGCCCGGTGCCGGGTGGCCGCAGCATGTGTTGGCCCAGCGCAGCGGGAACCGCGTCTTGATCGCCGACCGCTGTTGCAGCAGCACCCGTCCGGCCGGGTCGCGCAGGAAGACTGAGAACGCCCGGTGCAGCAGCCCGGGCGCCTGGTGCGCCTCGTCAACGGTCGCCGAGCCGGCCGTGCAGCCCGCCGCGTCGACGAGTTCCACCAGGTGTGCTTCGCGGGCGGTCACGAGTAGGCCCCGGTGACGCGCTGGGCGGCCAGCTTTCCGGAGATCAGAACCATCGGTACGCCGACGCCGGGTTGGGTGCCGGAGCCGGTGAACACTACGTTCGGCAGGGTGGCGTGCAGGTTGGCCGGGCGGAACGGGCCGGTCTGGGCGAACGTGTGCGCGGCCGCGAACGGGGTGCCGGCGGCCATGCCCTGGTCGGCCCAGTCGGCCGGGGTCACGATGTGCTCGACCTCGATGCCGTCGCCGAAGCCCACGTAGCCCCGCTTCTCGAGTGTGCGGACGATCGACGACGCGTACCGTTTCGCCAGGTCACCACGCCAGTTCATCGGGCCCGCGGTGAGGTTGGGCACCGGCGCCAGCACGTAGTAGGTCTGCTTTCCGTCCGGCGCGGCGGACGGATCGGTGTGCGTCGGGTTCGTCACCAGTAGCGACGGGTCGCTCATCAACAGCCCCTTGTGGATCACCTCGTCGAACGTCTGCTTCCACGCCGTACCGAAGTGGATGTTGTGATGAGCGATCTTGCTATACGCCTGCCGGGAGCCGAGGTGCAGCACCACGCAGGAGGGTGAGTAGGTCAGCCGGCGCTCCCGCCGGGGCGGCAGCAGATCGCGGTAGGCGATCGGCAGATCGGGGTTGAGCACCACGACATCGGCCGGGATCCGCTCGCCGTCCGCGGTCAGCACCCCGGTGGCCCGGCCGTGTGCGGTCTCGACGCCGGTCACCGTGGTGTCGTAGCGGAAGATCACGCCGTGCTTCTCGGCCGCGCCGGCCAGCGCCTTCGGCACCGCATGCATGCCGCCCTTGGGGAAGTAGACGCCGGCCACCGAGTCGAGGTAGGCGATCACCGCGTAGATGGCCAGCGCGTCGTGCGGCGCCAGGCCGGCGTACATCGCCTGGAACGAGAAGATCCGGCGCGTACGCGGGTCCGTGAAGTACTTGTCGATTTTCGGCTGCAGCCGGCGGAACCCGCCCATGCCGAGCAGTTTCAGCAGGTTGAGGTTGAGCAGGTCGATCGGGGTGTCGAGGTTGCGGCCGATGAAGTGGTGCCGTTCCAGCTCCCAGAGTTTGCGGGCGAAATCGACGAACCGCAGGTAACCGTCGGCTTCCCGGGGTCCGCAGACGCGCGAGATCTCAGCGGCCATCCGGACCGTGTCGGTGCGCACGTCCAGGGTGGACCCGTCCGGGTAGTACGCGCGGTACGCCGGGTCGAGCGGCGTCAGCTCCAGCCAGTCGGCCAGCTTTTCGCCGACCGCAGCCAGCGGCTCCTCGATCAGCGACGGCATGGTCAGCACGGTCGGGCCGGTGTCGAACTCGTAGCCGGCGATACTGAGCCGCCCCGCGCGGCCGCCCGGTACCGACTCCCGCTCCAGCACGGTGACCTGGCGCCCGGCCGCGGCCAGGTGCAGCGCGCAGGCGAGGCCGCCCAGGCCGGCGCCGACGACGACCACCTGGTCGGTCGGTCCTGTCACGGTTCGCATCTCCGCACCTCCGCGAGACATCATGCCGGGCGGTGCGTGGCTCGCACAGCGAGGTCGATCAGGGCGGCCCGGGCATCCTCGTGGATCTCCGCCTTCGCCACCGCGGCGACCCCGTCGGCGACCCGGGCGGCGATCATCGCCTCGATCCGGGCGGGCGCACCGGTCTCCGCGATGACCTGGGCACGCCGGGCCACGTCGGCGGGGGTGAGCCCGCCGGAACCGTCGGCGGGATTGACGGTTCCGGCGGGGTCGATCGCCAGCTCGGCGCGCTGCGTCGAGGTGGCGAGTCGGTGGGCGAGCATGAGTAGGGCGGTGGGCTTGCCGGAGCGCAGGTCGTCGCCGGCCGGCTTGCCGGTGACAGCCGGGTCGCCGTACACCCCTAGGAGGTCGTCGCGCAGCTGGAAGGCTTCGCCGACGGCGATGCCGTACCGCTCGTAGGCGCTTTCGGCCGCCGGTTCGACAATGCCGGAGAGCGCCAGGCCGAACTCCAGCGGCCGCTGCACGGTGTAGCTGGCGGTCTTGAGCCGGGCGACGAGCAGCGCCCGCTCGACCGACCAGGCCGCCGGGTCGGCCTCGCCGAGCACGTCGAGGTACTGCCCGGCGACCGCCTCGACCCGCATCCGGTCATAGCCGGAGCGGACCGCGAAGAGGGTGGCGGTCGGCATCGCGCTGCGGGCGAGCAGTTGGTCCGCCCACATCAGCAGGAGGTCACCGACCAGGATCGCGGCGGCCGAGCCGAACCGGTCGGCATCGCCGCGACCGCCCCGCCGGACGTGCCGGGCGGCGAAGATGCGCTGCGCGGTGGGCAGGCCGCGGCGGGTCGCCGACTCGTCCATCACATCGTCGTGCACCAGCGCGAACGTGTGCATCAGCTCGAGCGCGGCGAGGGCCGGCAGCAGCGGCTCGACCGGCTCGTCGGCAGCGGCCACACCGCGCCATCCCCAGTAGGCAAAGGTCGGCCGCAGCCGTTTCCCGCCGGCCAGCACCAGGTCGCGGGCGGTGCGGGCGAAACCGCCGAGGGCCTCATCGACGGTGTCGAGCCCGCCGATCTGGGTGGCGAGGAAGTCGGCCAGGGTTCCCTCGATCGCGGCGGGAAGCGCGTCGGGTGCGGCCTGCCGGGGTATCCCCGGATGCCTGTTGCCCTCGAGCGTGTCATGCGCCACGAGTCGTACCGTACTCTAGATTCGGATGTTGCGTCGATTCGTGCGTCGATATTTCGGGAGGTTCCCCGGTGGATACGGATCTGACGGCCGCCTATGCCCGCTGCCGTGAGCTGCACAAACGGCACGGCCGTACGTACTACCTGGCGACCCGACTACTGCCCGCGTGGAAGCGGCGGCATGTGCACGCGTTGTACGGATTCACCCGGTACGCGGACGAAATTGTCGACCAGACCGAGGCGCTTGTCCCCGAGCAACGGGCCGAGCGACTGGCCGAGTGGTCCGATCGCTTCGTGGCCGGCCTGCGCGGCGAGCCGATCGACGACCCGCTGCTGCCCGCGGTGCTGCATACCATCGCCGTCTTCGACCTGGACGTGGATGACTTCGCCACGTTCCTGCGCAGCATGGCGATGGACCTCACGCTCACCAGCTACGACACCTACGACGACCTGCTCGGATACATGGACGGGTCGGCCGCGGTGATCGGCACGATGATGCTGCCGATCCTCGGCTCGCGCGATCCGGTCACCGCCCGCGAGCCGGCCCGCCAGCTCGGGTTCGCGTTCCAGCTCACCAACTTCCTCCGGGACGTCGCCGAGGATCTCGACCGCAACCGCGTCTACCTCCCCCAGTCGCACCTCGCGAAGTTCGGCGTCACCACCGAGTTGCTCCAACGCCGACAGACCACCCCCAACATCAAAGACCTGATCCGGTACGAGGTGAGCCGCGCCCGGGAGCACTACACCGCGGCCGCGCCCGGCATCCCGTTGCTCGAACCCGCGTCGCAGGCCTGCATGCGCACCGCCTTCGCGCTGTACGGCGGGATCCTCGACGAGGTCGAGACGGCCGACTACGACGTGTTCGCCCGGCGGGCCACGGTGCCGAACCTCCGACGCGCCGCGGTCGCGATGCGCAGCCTCATGACCCGGGCCGGGACCCCGGTCCGGCCGGCCGCCTGATGCGTACCGCCGTCGTCCTGCTCACCCGCGACCTGCGGATCCAGGACCAGCCGGCGCTCGCCGCGGCCTGCGCGAACGCCGAGCGGGTGGTGCCGCTCTTCGTCGGAGACCCGGCCCTGGCCAAGCTGTCCGCCAACCGGGTCCGCTTCCTGCACCAGTGCCTCGGCGACCTGCGCGGCACCCTTCGCGGGCTCGGCGGCGACCTGATCGTGCGCACCGGTGACCCGGTCGCCGAGACGATCGAGGTGGCCCGCTCGGTGGACGCCACGATGGTGGGCCTCTCCGCTGATGTCAGCTCCTACGCCCGGCGGCGCGAGGAGCGGTTGCGCGTCGAGTGCAAGCGACACCGCCTCGCGCTGAAGCTGTTCAGCGGCCTCACCGTGGTCGACCCGGGCTCGCTGCGACCCGGCGGTGGCGGCGACTCCTATCGGGTCTTCTCCCCCTATCACCGGGCCTGGCAAGCAGCGTCGTGGCGGGCCGAGGTCGCCACTCCGACGACCATCACGCTGCCGGACGGGATCGATCCCGGCCCGCTGCCGGATCCCCCGGCCGGGGAGTCACCGGATGCGGCCGAGGGCGGCGAGACCATCGCCCGGCGTCGGCTCGCCACCTGGTTACAGCACATCGATCCGTACGCCGATCGGCACGACGACATGGCCGCCGATGGCACGAGCAGGCTCAGCCCGTACCTCCGCTTTGGTTGTCTCTCCCCGCTCGCCGTCGCGAACGCCGCGGTGCGGCACCAGGCCGACGCGTTTGTTCGTCAACTCTGCTGGCGTGACTTCTACTACCAGGTGGCTCTCGCGTTCCCGCGGATCGCCACCCGCGCCTACCGCAAGGCCGGCGACCTCGAGTGGCGCGACGACCCGGATGCGCTGCGGCACTGGCAGGACGGGCTCACCGGAGTGCCGGTGGTCGATGCGGGCATGCGCCAGCTGCGGGCCGAGGGCTGGATGCACAACCGGACCCGGCTGATCACCGCGGCGTTCCTGACCAAGCACCTCGGGATCGACTGGCGGCACGGCGAGCGCTGGTTCTTCCAGTGGCTGCTGGACGGCGACGTGCCCAACAATGCCGGCAATTGGCAATGGGTGGCCGGGACCGGAAACGACACCCGCCCCTACCGGCGGTTCAATCCGATCCGGCAGGCCCAGCGGTTCGATCCGGAAGGCGTGTACGTTCGGCGCTATATACCCGAGCTCAAGGGTGTCGAGGGCGGGGCGGTCCACCAGCCGTGGCGGTTGCCGGCGGAGGTCTTCCGCAGTCTCGACTACCCAGGGCCGCTGGAGTCGCACCGTGATGAAGCGGTGTGGCTGCG
Source organism: Actinoplanes sp. (assembly GCA_036399635.1). Classification (GTDB taxonomy): domain Bacteria; phylum Actinomycetota; class Actinomycetes; order Mycobacteriales; family Micromonosporaceae; genus Actinoplanes. The sequence goes on from DASWMR010000626.1 coordinate 5,237, forward strand.
GCCGTGACCCCGTCCGGCTCGCCGGGCGGGTCAGAGAGCGGGGTCCGCCGGCCCGTTGCGTCCGTCACGACGAGGGCCGGC
>DASWMR010000627.1:0-7708 GCA_036399635.1 Actinoplanes sp.
AGGAACGCTCCGGTGCCAAGCCGCCAGAGCAGCACGGCGAGAATCGCCACCCCGCCCAGAATCCGCAGCCATGCCCAGATCGATCGCGTCACGTCGTCGTCCCCTCGGTAGCCCGTCACCCCTAGTACGACGTCACGGGCACAAAGGGTTCAGCCGAAGGTCGCCAAAAGATCCACATGTCCGACTACCGCCGTCGGCAGATTACCCAACCGCTCCGCCAGATAGTCGTCGAAACGCTGGTCAGACCGCTGCTCGGCGGCCGCACCGACCCATCCGCGCAGCCACTCGGCGGTGAGCCCTGCCACTTCCGGCCCGAGGTGCCACGGGCTCGGTCGGGTGACCACGAGGGCCCCGGTCTTCTCGAATGCCGCCGCCGCGAACGCCGGCGCGTCCGGCCCGAGCAGCCGCCGGCCGCCGTCGGTCCGCCGCTGATGCTCGTCGAAGGCGGCCGCGACCTCGGCGTCGTCCGGCCGCGCCGGGTCGAACCGCACCTCGCCGGCGACCGACAGGGTGAACAGGGCCGGGGTGGCCGACTCGGCGCACGCGGCGACCAGGGCGGTGACCTCATCGGAGGTGAGCAGGTCGAGCAGCGCCGAGCAGGTGACCAGGTCGGTGCCGGCCAGGTCGGCGGCGGTCAACGCGGTGACGTCGCTCAGCGAGGTCTCGACGGTGACACCCTCGAACGGCATGTTGGCCCGGGCGAAGTCGAGCAGCGCCGGGTCGCGGTCGGCCATCACCCAGTGCTGCGGGGTGGGTAGCCGCGGGGCGAGCCACCGGCCCAATGAGCCGGTGCCGCAGCCCAGGTCGCGGATCGTCCGAACCGGGCCGGGGATGAGGTCGATCAGGTCGGCGGCGCGGGCAGCCGCGTCGGCCGGCTCGCGCAGGGCGAGCCAGGACTCGCTGAACTCTCCGGTCATGCGTGCTCTCCTTCACTGTGCCCGGCCAGGTCGTTCACGACGTCGTTTATTTGCTCCGCGGTCGCGGCCCAGCTCGGCAGGTGCTCCCGGCGCGACCGGGCGGCGGCCCGCCACCGGGAGCGCAGGGCGTCGTCGGTCAGCCAGGCGCGCAGGGCGCCGGCCAGGGCCGCCCGGTCCTCCGGCGGGATCAGCAGGCCGGGGCGGCTGCCGTCGGACGCGAAGCCGAGTGCGTCGGGGACGCCGCCGACCTCGGTGGCGATCACCGGCAGGCCGCGGGCCAGGGCCTCGGTCACCACCATGCCGTACGTCTCGGCGCGCGACGCGAGCACAAAGAGATCGGCCTCGGCGTAGCTGGCGTCCAGGTCGGCACCGGTGCGGGGCCCGGCGAACCGGATCCGGGGTGAGGTGTGCGGCACCGGTTGGGCGAGCGCGCCGACGAAGGTGCACTCCCAGTCGAGGTCGGCCAGCTGGTTCTCGAGGACGTCGACCAGCAGGTCCTGGCCCTTGCGGGGGGTTACCGAGGCGACGCAGAGCAGCCGGTTGTCGGCCGACGAGGGCTCGGCGAGGGGCGCCGGATCGACTCCCGGCTCCACAACGCGAACTCCCGAGATGTCGTGCATGTCCCCGATGTGGAGTGCGGCCGGCATGCTGGTGGCGAGCACCGCGGACGCGAGGTGCAGTGCCGCCCGTTCCGACGCCCGCAGCTCGGCCGCCTCCGCGGCCGGCAATCCCGTCTCGTCGCACAGCGGCAGGTGGACCAGGATGATCAGGCGCAGTCGATCGACGTGCGGTGCCAGCAGCTCCGGCACCCCGCAGGCCACCAGCCCGTCGAGCAGGACGGCGGCGCCGTCCGGGATGTCGGTCAGGGCCCGGCCCAGTGCGGCGCGGGCACCGGCGGCCGGGCGCGGCCACGAGCCGGCGATGGCGACCTCATGGACGTCCCGCTGGCCGGACGCGATGTCGAGGACCCGGCGGTCGTAACGGTTGCCGCCGCTCGGCGCCGCCGGGTCGTCGATCCCGCCCGGCAGCACCGCCCAGAGTGGCGAACTCACAGGTCGCGGTCGTAGCTGGCCCAGGCGATGTGCGACTCGTGCAGCGTCACCGCGATGCCGGTCAGCCCGCTCGCCCCCGCCCCCAGGTCACCCGCAGCGGCCTTGGCGGCCAGCCGGTCGGCGATCACCTTCGCCAGGAACTCGGTCGACGTGTTCACCCCGGCGAAATCCGGGTCGTCGTCCAGGTTGCGATAGCTGAGCCCGCCGCAGATCGCCTTCAGCTCCTCGCTCGCCCGGCCGATGTCGACAACGATGTTGTCGTCGTCGAGCTGCGGGCGGCGGAACGTCGCGTCCACCACGAAGGTGGCGCCGTGCAGCTTCTGCGCCGGTCCGAAGACCTCGCCGGAGAAGCTGTGCGCGATCATGATGTGGTCGCGGACCGTGACGCTGAACACCGAGCGGCTCCTAGGGATAGTTGATCACGTGGCAGAGGGCGGGAAGGCTACCGTCCGCGAGGCGGGGCAGCACGTCGGGCAGCTCCGAGAAGTCCGAGTGACCGGTGAGCAGCGCGTCAAACCGCGGATCGGCGAGCAGCTCCAGGGCCAGGGCGAGCCGGTCGGCGTACGAGCGGCGCCGCGCCGGCGCGATCCCGCCGACCTGGCTCCCGCGGATGGTGAGCCGCCGGGAGTGGAAGAACTCGCCCAGCGGCACACTGACCTGCCGGTCGCCGTACCAGCTGAGCTCCACCACGGTGCCCTCGGTGGCGAGCAGCTCGAGCGACCGGGTCAACCCGGCGGCGGTCGCGCTGGCGTGGATCACCAGGTCGCACTCGCCGCGGGCGTCGGCCGGGCGGGCATGGGCGACACCCAGGCGCTCGGCGATGCCGGCACGGCTCTCGTCCGGGTCGACAAGCTCGACGCGTACGCCCGGAAAGCGCGCCAGAATCGCCGCGGCCGAACATCCCACCATGCCCCCGCCGACCACCGCGATCCGGTCGCCGACCAGCGGCGCCGCGTCCCACAGGGCGTTGACCGCGGTCTCCACCGTCCCGGCCAGTACGGCCCGGTGCGCCGGCACCTCGGCCGGCACCACCGTCACCGCGGAGGTCGGCACCACGAACCGGGTCTGGTGCGGGAAGAGGCTGAACACGGTCCTACCGACCAGCTCGCCGTCGCCGTCCTCGACGATCCCGACGTTCAGGTAGCCGTACTTTACCGGGCCGGGAAAGTCGCCTTCCTGGTACGGCGCCCGCATCACCGGCCACTGACTCTCCGGCACCCCGCCGGTGAAGACCAGCGTCTCGGTGCCCCGGCTCACTCCGGTGTGCAGCGTGCGGACCAGCACCTCGCCGGGCCCCGGTGCGGGCACTCGTTCGGTGCGGATTTCCCCCTTTCCGGGGTACGCCAGCCAGAACGCGAGCGCGTCACCCGACATGGGCTGTCTCCTCAACCGCTGAACCGATCGTCGTCGTAGCGCGTGTTATGCCCTGACAGCGGCAACACTACGCGGCAGCCGATCTTGCTTCTGGAGGCACGGTGACACTCCCAGCGACCACGGCCGCCCGCTCCCGCGGACCGGCGCTCGGGCTCGCAGCCCAGCTCGTGGTGCTCGGCACGCTCGCGGCCACACACGGGCTCACCGGCCTCGGCGTGCTCGCCGGCGCGGCGTACGGCCTGGTGCTCTGCGGCCTGCTGGGCGCCGGGCTGGCCCGCGCCGGAATGACCCGGTTGGGCGCCGCGAACGCCGTCACGCTGACCCGGGCCCTGCTGGTCGGCGGGGTGACCGCCTTGGTCGTCACCTCGTTCAGCGAAGACACCAGCGCCCCGGTGCTGGTCGCGGTGGCCGGCGTGGCGCTGGCCCTGGACGGCGTGGACGGCCAGGTGGCCCGGCGTACCGGCACCACCTCGGCACTCGGCGCCCGCTTCGACATGGAGATCGACGCGTTCCTGATCCTGGTCCTGAGCGTGTACGCCGGCGACCGGTTCGGCTGGTGGACAGTCGCGCTGGGCGCCTTCCGGTACGGCTTCGTGGCGGCGTCGTGGGCGCTGCCGTGGCTGACCGGCACCCTGCCGCCGCGTTTCTCCCGCAAGGTGGTCGCCGCCCTGCAGGGGGTGGTGTTGGCCCTGGTCACCGCAAACCTGTTGCCCGCGGCGGTGGCGTTCACCGCGCTGGCGGTGGCCCTGCTGGCGCTGGTCTGGTCGTTCGGCCGGGACATCGGGTGGCTGTACCGCGCGGGGCGGGTGCCCGAGGAGGCCCGGATGCGCGTGGCGACCGCCCCCACCACCCTGGTGGCCGAACCGGCGTGAACCCGGTGGCGCGCTATCCGCTGCGGAGTGTCAGACGGATCACTCGGGCGCCGAGCGTCCAGGCACGGTGCAGGTCGGCGGGCTCGGGTTCGCCCTGCGCATCGAAGCCGATCTTGTTGAACGACGCGAAGTTGCGGTTGTGGCGCGCGATGACCGCGTACAGCTTGACCACGTCCGCCTCCTCGGTGACGACCTGGACGTCCGCCGCCCGGCGCCGGCCCTTGAAGGCGACCTCGACGGGAGTGCCGGTGCGCAGGTTGCGGCCCCAGGCGAACGGGGTGCCGATCAGCAGGTCACCCTCGTGCGGGGTGTAGGCAACGGGGACGACGTAGCGCTTCCCGGACTTGCGGCCGATCACATAGAGGGTCAGCAGGTGCTTCCCCACGATGGTGGACAGCAGCGGGACGCGGAGCAGGCCGCGCACGACCGTGTTGGCTAGGCCCTGGTAGGCGAGGGTCTGTGGCTTCCCGTCAGTCATGCGGCCACCCTAGGGCACTTCAGGCTGCTCACCCTTGCTCTGCTCACCAATAGGCACCACCTACCTTGCGCTAAGACGGTTGTGGGCCGGGGTGCCCACGGCGGCTGTGGGTCGCTTTATGCCGATCGTGGTCACCCCGGCCCACAACCTTGCGGGGGAGCACGTCGCCGGCAGGGGAGGGTTTACTCGCTGCTGGGTGCCTGGGTGGGCTGGGCGCTCACCTTGGCTGGGTGCAGACGAGCCTCAGACTGGCTCGGATGTCCTTGGCGGCGCCTTGCCTGCGGGTCGATGGGGTGCTCACTCGGGTTTACGGCCGGACCACAGGCCCGTTGCTCGTCGCAGGACGCGGTCGTCGTGCGGAAGATGCATTACCCGCTGGTGGAATTCCCGTCGGCAGTCGTCTGGCAAGTCCTCGATGAAGGCTCGATAGCCGTGGGTCATCGCCCAGCGCCACAACAGGGCATTGTCGGGGAAGGGGATGGCGACACTAGCCTGGTCCTCGCGCAGGTCGACGAAGCCGGCCTCCTCCAGCAGTTCGGCGGCGTCGACCCATTGGCCCATGCTTCCGCCCGGTGGCAGATGAACGGCGAACTCCTCGAACAGATGGTTGAGGCGGCTGCCCAGGGACGGAGCTTCGGGCGGAGCTTCGCCGGGCTGATCCCGGTGGTGGCGGGCGCTGCCGCCGGTGACGGCGAAGCGCCCACCTGGTGCGAGTACCCGATATGCCTCGGCCACCCCGGCCGCCGGGTTGTCCAGGACATGGATGACGAACGATGCGGCTACCAGGTCGAAGCTGTTGGATGGAAGCTCCAGGGCTTGAGCATCCATGACATGCACGGTCGCCGCGGGGTACGCCACCGTGAGCTGTGCGCACATTGCCGGCGCCGCATCGACTGCGGTTACCTGGCAGCCCCGGTCGAGGGCCGGTGCGGTCAGCGCGCCGCGACCGGCTCCCAGATCGAGGAAGCGGCAGCCCGGGGGCGGGTCAAGCATCTGCACGATGGCCGCACCGTACTCGGCGAAGAACGGCACCACCTGGTCATAATCCGCGGCGACACGCTCAAACAGTTTCCAGGTAGAGGCATTCACGAGGCTGGATGATGGTGTCTGCTGTGTGGTCCGGCAACCCAGTTTCGCCGTGCCGCGGCCGCTGCCTGGGCGATCTGCCAGTTGGCGGGCGCGTCCGGGTGCCTCTCACGGTGGCCGGAATTCAGCGAGCGGTAACCACCAGGTTGGAGCGGTACGTCGAGCGCTTGCGGTCGAATGACCCACCGCAGGTGACCAGGCGCAGCGCGGGGTACGGCACCGGGTCGTACACCAGGTCGGTCGGGAAGTCGGATTTCGGGAAGAGGGCGACGGTCTCGACCTGGAACTTGGCGGTGGTCCCGTCGGCACGCCGGACGGAGATGTCGTCGCCGGGCCGTAGGTCGCCGAGCCGGTAGAACACCGCCGGCCCATCACGCGCCGAATCGACGTGGCCGATGAGGACCGCGGCGCCGACCTCGCCGGGCGTCACCGAATTGCGGTACCAACCGGCCGGGACGTCCCCGCCGAGCGCCGGAACCTCGACGCTGCCGTCGTCTTCGAGGCCGAGCCGGATGAGCTTCGTGTGCACTTTGATTGCGGGAATGTCGAGGTGGACCGGTGCCGAAGCCGGCAGCGGGGACGTCGCTGTCGCAGCCGTGGACCCCGGCTCCGGCCCCGATCCCGGTCCTGACTCCGGCCCTGGTCGGTGCTCCGGCGTGGACCCTGGTCCGGTTTCCGCTCCCGGCGGCTGCTCCGCCGTGGACCCCGGTCCCGACTCCAGCCCCGGCCCGGACGCCTGCTCAGGCCCCGGGGCGGACCCCGATTGCGACGCGGACTCCGACCCCGACGCGGACCCCGCCGGGTCCGGCGCGGGCGCTGTTGCCTGCGGTGGCGTGGCTCCCGGACCGTTGGCTGCGGCTCCCGGACCGTTGGCTGCGCCTCCTGGACCGTTGGCTGCGCCTCCTGGACCGTTGGCTGCGGCTCCCGGAGCCTTGGCCGGCGCTCCCGGTGCTGCGGCTGCCGACACCGGGGCGGGAGGGGGCTGCCACTGAGTCCAGGCCATGGCGCGCAACCCGCCGGCGATCAGCGGGCCGCCGGTGATGGCGAGGACCAGGGCCGCCGCGGCCAGCGCCGGGCGGGCGACGCGCAGCGTCAAGACCGCTTCGCCCGGCGCAGCGCGAAGCCAGCTGCCGCGCCGGCACCGATCAGGAAGGACACGCCGATCAGGATGGCGCGATTGCTGTTGTCGTCCGTCGGCGGACCACCGCCGGCGTCCACTCCACCCTTTGGCGGCTTCCGGGTGGGAGCGGTGGTGCCGTCACCCGGCGTGGCCGAAGGCGACGGGTCAGCCGACGACGGAAACTCATCCGACGGCGACGAAGGCTCGCTGGATGCCGACGGCTCACTCGACGGCAACGTCGGGTCGCTCGGCGGCGTCACATCCGGCAGGGTCACCGTCGGTGACGCCCCGGTGGGCGGACTGCCGTCGTTCGCCGTGGGCTTGGTATCAACGCAGAACGCGAGCAGAAGCAGGACCAAAATAATGATCGCGAGGATCGCGGCGACGAGGATCGCCACGCGGCGGTTCGGGGACGGCGGCCCCGCGGGGTACGCAGCTGCATTGTCCGACATTGCCGGGTCCTCCCGAGCAGGTGACTTGACGTAACGGACGTCAACGTACCCCGGCTCTCACATCCTCGCAGAAGTCGATATACCCAGGTCAGCCCGGGTTTCCGCTTTGCCGGTTTTCGCAGTCATCAATACGCTCGGTAACCGATGGGTTGGCGGGCGGTTGCCGGGTCCCTACTATGCTCGACCCGGCATGATGCAATTGCATCCATGAATCGACAGCGCACTCTCGCCGTCTTCCTGCTGTTCATTGCGTTCCTGGCACTGGTCGCCCCGCGTGCTTTCTTCGTGTCAGTTCTTGCGGCGGAGTGGCAAGAATGTCTTGCGGCGGAGTGGCAGGAATGTCTTGCGGCGGAGTGG
>DASWMR010000628.1:0-1610 GCA_036399635.1 Actinoplanes sp.
CTCCTGGTCGTCACGATGTTCTTCTCCGGCGGCCTGATCCCGAGCTTCCTGGTCGTCTCGGCACTCGGCGGCTATGACGCCTACTGGTCGATGGTCCTGCCCACCGCCGTCTCGGTCTTCAACATCCTGGTGATGCGCGGCTTCTTCGCCGGCACCGCGCAGGAGCTGATCGACGCGGCGTCCATCGACGGCGCCGGCGACTGGCGGACGCTCTGGTCGGTGGTGCTGCCCACCTCGCGCGCGGTGGTCGCGGTGATCTCGTTGTTCTATGCGGTCGGCTACTGGAACACGTTCTTCAACGCGCTGCTCTACCTGCCGGACAACCAGAAGTGGCCGCTGCAGATGGTCATCTACACGTACACCCTTCAGGGCGGCTCGATGCCGGGCACCGGCGTCACCAACACCGGCCAGTACATGGGCAACCAGCAAATCGCGCCGCTGGCGATCCAGATGGCCGTGGTCACGCTGACGCTGATCCCGATCCTGCTGGTCTACCCATTCGTCCAGCGTCACTTCACCAAGGGCATGCTGCTCGGAGCGATCAAGGGATGATCCACTTCGGCGGCGACTACAACCCGGAGCAGTGGCCCGAGAAGGTGTGGGCCGACGACGTCGAGCTCATGCGCCGGGCACACGTCAACCTGGTCACCGTCGGGGTGTTCTCCTGGTCCCGCCTGCAGCCCGCACCGGACGAGTTCGACTTCGACTGGCTCGACCGGGTGCTCGACCTGCTCGCCGGGGCCGGGATCGGGGCCAGCCTGGCCACGCCGACCGCGTCGCCGCCGCCGTGGTTCACCCGGGCCCACCCGGACGCCATGCCGGTCACCGCGGACGGCGTCCGGCTGACCCACGGCTCCCGGGACACCTACTGCGTCAACGCGCCGGCCTACCGGGCGGCGAGCGAGCGGATCGCCCGCGAGCTCGCCGCCCGGTACGCCGAGCACCCCGCACTGCGGTTCTGGCACGTGCACAACGAGTACGGCACCACCTGCTACTGCGATAACTGCGCGGCCGCGTTCCGGGTCTGGCTCACCGAGCGGTACGGCGACCCGGCCGCGCTCAACGACGCGTGGAGCACCGACTTCTGGTCCCAGGGCTACCGCGACTTCGCCGAGGTGCTGCCCCCGCGGGCCACCCAGTACCTGCACAACCCCGCTCATCTGCTGGACTACCGCCGGTTCGTCTCGGACGCGATGCTCGGCCACTATGTCGCCCAGCGGAGCATCCTGCGGGTGAGCCCGGCCCCGGTCACCACGAACTTCGTGCTCGGCGGCTGGGTGCCGGTCGACCATGCCCGCTGGGCGCGCGAGGTCGACCTGGTGGCGATCGACGACTACCCCTCGTCGGTCGCGGGCCATCTGGAGGAGCGCGCCTTCGCAGCCGACCTGGCCCGCGGCTGGGCCCGGGCGGCCGGCCACGAGGACGGCCGCTGGCTGCTCATGGAGCACGCTCCTGGCGCGGTCCGCGACCCCGCCGGCGTGGTCCGCCCGCTCGCACCCGGGCAGGCCCGCGCCGCCGCATTGACCTATCTGGACCGCGGCGCCACCGGTGTCATGTACTTCCAGTGGCGGGCCAGCCGGGGTGGTGCCGAGCAGTGGCACCCGGCGATG
>DASWMR010000629.1:0-4039 GCA_036399635.1 Actinoplanes sp.
CCCGACCAGCCGACACGCGGCGAGCGGGGCGTCCACCCGGGTACGGCCTTCATCGGGGGCACGCCCACCTTGGCGACGACGATCTGCACCGTCGGCGACTGAGCGAGGATCGTGTCGATCAGCGTCGACAACCGCGCCGGCGCGTGCGGGATGTCGTCGACGAGGCCGACGTCGTTGGTGCCGATGTTCAGCAGGACGACGTCGGGATCAGACGCGGTCATCCAGTCGACGATCCGCGCCTGGATATCCCGGATCCGCCAGCCGGAGTGCCCCTCGTTGTCGTTGTCGACGCCGGTGCCCCGGTTGCCGGAGCCGACAAAGTCCACGTGCAGGCCGGCGGCGGTGAGGTGCTCGTACAGATTCTTGCGGTAGCTGTCGGGCGTGCGCCGATACCCATCGGTGATCGAGTCGCCAAGCGGCATGATCCGCACCGGCCGCTCGGCCGACCCGAGAACGGGGGCTGACCCGCGGACCGGAGCCGACCCGCGGACCGGAGCCGACCCGCGGACGGGAACCGACCCGACCGCAGGAGCGGACCCGGCGAAAGCCGAACCGACCGCAGGAGCCGAGCCGGTACCAGCCGAGCCTGCGGGAGGAGCCGAGCCGACGGCAGGAGCCGACCTGGGCGTCTGGGAGTTGGCGACCCCGGCCGACCCGGCACCACCAGTCACCGACTGCGCGGTGGCGCAGGCAGACGTCGAAACCGCCATGGCCGCCGCGACGGCCAGCACTGGGACGGTCAGGCGGCGCAGACCGCGGCCGAGACTCGGTGTCATACCGACCGAATCGGCCTCGCCGCCACCGAAACGGTAGACCGGTCGGAGTCGTTCGGTTGCCAGTTGGATGACGACCGGGCTCAGCGGCCGCCGACTGCACGAACGTCAAGGGCGGGGTGCGCTGCGTGCGGTCCGCGATCAGCTCAGTTGCTTTGGTAGTGCGCCAAGACTTTCGCGTCGGTGAGCTGGGTGGTGTAGATGGCCACCTCGTCCAGGGCACCGACGAGGAACGCGTTGGAGGGTCGGTTCGGCCATGAGGTGCCGAGCTGCAGACCGCCCCACCGCCAGTAGCCGCTGTAGCTCTGGGCGCCCGCCGACGGTCCGCTGGCGACCAGCTGCCCGTCGAGGTAAAGCTTGCGTCCTCCGGCGCCGAGACTCGCGACGGCGTGGTGCCAGGTCGAGTCGGTGACGGAGGCGGTGCTGCGCAGCACCGTGCTGCTGCCGGGCGAGACGCCGAAGGCGAGCCGACCGCCGCTGTCGACGTACATCACGGGCTGGTTGTTGGTGGGTGTGACGATGCCGGACCGGTTGGGGCTGAAGCCCATGAGGGCGCCGTCGTGGGTGCCGGCGACCTTGAACCAGCATTCGAGCGTGAACGTGGTCGGGTTCGTGACCGACGCGTTCGTGTAGCCGTTCGAACCGCCGGCGAACGCCACCGCGTTGCTGTTGGCCTGGGACCCGCGGAGCGCCCCGGGCAGCTCCGCTGTCATGTCCGGCTCGTCGGCCAGTGAGCGGATCTCGTCGGCGCTCAGCGCTCGATCGTAGAGCTGAACCTCGTCGATGCTGCCTTCCCAGGCGTCGACCCAGCCGCCGAAGTACCCGCGACCCACCTGGACCGGGCCGTTGGCGTGCCAGCTGTGTGCCGCCGTGTGGGCGGCACTCTGCTGCAACACGCCGTCGACCCAGAGGGAGAGTTGCTGCGCCGGTCGGTCGAACCTTGCGACCAGGTGGGTCCACCGGTCGGCGGCGGCGGGGGCCGTGGAGTAGGCGAGGTTCACCACGTGGCCCGAGGTGACGTCCGCCTCGGGCATGTTCAGCACCCATTTACCGTTGTCCCTGTTGCGTTGCAGGTAGAACGCGCACACCTGGACGCCGCACTGCGACACAGCCGTGCGAAACCCGTTGTTCGAGGCGGCGGTGAGATACACCCACGCGGAAACGGTGAAGCTCTGGTCGGTGCGGACGACTGCCCGGTTGTTCTTCACGTAGCCCGTGGTGAAGTTGTCATTAAACGTGACGGCGTTGCCGAAACGGCCGTTGCCCGGGCCGGCCCAGTCGACGGACGAACCCAGGGTGCCGTTGTCGTCGCCGCCGGCCAGGTCGAGCGTGGTGGAGCCGGTGCCGTCCTCGAACGGCCAGTACAACCCGGCCGGATCAGCTGCGAGGATCGCCACCTCGGCCGCCGGTAGGGCCCGCCGGTGGGTGCGAACCTCGTCGATCTTGCCGCTGAAGAACTCGGTGTTGACGTTGTTGTACCGGGCGCGGCCCAACTGAATCGGCTGAGTGGCATTCCACTTGACGGTGTGCGCGACGCTGCCCTGCAGCACGCCGTCGACGTAGAGGGTCATCTGGTTGGTGGTGCTGTTGTAGACGCCAGTCAGATGGGTCCACGTGTTGGCCTGCGCCGCGGCGGTGGAACTGACGCTCTCGCCGGGCGAGGCCGCCGCGTCCTGCTGCGTCATCGCAAACCGCCATTTGCCGTTGTACTCCTGGAGGGAGAACGCGGTGCCGAGGGCGCCGGGTTGGCTCACCGCGGTGTACACCGACGACGCGGCGACCGAGGTGACGGTGACCCACGCCGACACGGTGAAGCTCTTGCCGGTGTCGACCGCCGGGTCGGTGCCGCCGACATAGGCGTTGGCCGTGCCGTTGAAAGACAGCGCGTTACCGATGCGCCCCAGGGTCGTCCAGGTGGCGCCGGTGCCTTTCGTCCCTGGGTTGGCCGCCCCCGAGCGGTCAGCGGCGGCGGCGCCGGACGCCTCGTCGAGGCTCCAGCGCAGCGAGGGACCGTTGGTGGTGCCGGCGTAGGTGCCGGGCCGGTTGTTCGGCGAGGCGTCCGCGGCCGCCGACGTCGCGGCGGTGGACGGCGCTTCCTCGAGCCGGTGGTAGGCCCACGGTGCGTCGTCGAGGACGGTCTGCGGATAGTCCAGCGGTGACGTGACAGTCCAGGTGAATGCCGCCGTGGCGGTGAGGTTGAAGGCATCCCTGACCGTGACGACGACCGAGAATACGCCGGCCGGGGTCAGCGTTCCGGTGATCCGGCCGGTCGCCGGGTTGCCGGTCAGCCCGGCGGGTAGGCCGCTGTAGCTCCAGGTCAGTGCCGGCGCGCCGCCGGTCGCGACGAGTTGCAGGGTGGCAGCCGAATCCAGCGGCCCGATCTGATCGCCGGGATTGGTGATTTTCGGCGGCTTGGCCGTGGCGTTGGAATTGAACAGCGGCTCCCCCGCCTGACTGCTGACCAGCGTCGACGTGAGGTAGGAGCAGCGCGCGCCGGCGCACTGTTTGTTACTCCACACGATGCTGATGAGGACCTGGAAGAACGGAACACGGACCGAATCCTGCGTCGTCGTGCACGCCCCACCGGACGCCAGCTGCCAGCAGGCGCCGACGTAGAAGTTCTGCTCGAAGGTCACCCCGTTGACGCGTACCGGCTGTGCCGTCGTGGGCAGCGGGGCCGACGTTCCGAGCCCGTTGGCGGCGAGGGTGTCCCAGACCGGGACCATTCCGCTGAGATACGGCGCGGCCTTCACGTCGCCCGACCCGGTGGTCCACTGCTGTTGGACGCTGTTCGCGTCGCGCCCGGCGGTGAGCAGCGCGCCGTTCATGCTGCGGACCTTGCTACTCGCCGTGGCGGCGAGCTGCGTGGCGGTCTGCAGGTTCCCCTGATAGGCCGTGAGCCCGACGGAGCGGACGAAGAACATCGTCAGGGACGTCATCACCACGCTGACGACGAAGATCGAGACTATCGTCTCGAGGAGCGTGAATCCGCTGTCGTCGTCCAGAGCCGGAGAGCGCTTCGGCATGCTACTTCTCCCGCACGTCACGCAGCGGGGCCGGCACGAGCACCTGGGGGTCCGCGTTCCACTTCTGCAACAGCGAGGCGGTACAGGGGACTACCACCGCGGGGCTCACCTTCTGGCCCTTTGGATGCAGCGTGCGGCTCGGGTCGCTGGGGTCGTTGGCCGCTAGACAGTTACCGGCAAAGTCCATGATCCGATAGCTGGTGACGTAGTCGCCGGTGTTGCCGTACACCGTCCACTTGA
>DASWMR010000630.1:0-3076 GCA_036399635.1 Actinoplanes sp.
CCGTTGATCACCCACTCGCCGGTCGCGTCGTCGAGGACCGCGCGGGTCGTCGTGCCCGCCGCGTCGGACCCGGTTCCGGGCTCGGTCAGGCCGAACGCGGCCAGCGCCTCACCGCTGGTCAGCCGGGGCAGCCACTGGGCCTTCTGCTCGGGCGTGCCGAACCGGTAGATCGGCATGGCACCGAGCGAGACCGCCGCCTCCAGCGTGACCGCCACCGAGCTGTCCACCCGCGCCAGTTCCTCCAGCGCGATGCACAGCGCGAAGTAGTCGCCGCCCATCCCGCCGGACTCTTCGGCGAAGGGCAGACCGAACAGGCCCATCTTGCCCATCTGCCGGATCACGTCGTACGGGAAGGTCTTGTGCTCGTAGTGCTCGGCGATGACCGGCGCGACCTGTTCGCGGGCGAAGTCCCGCACGGTGGCACGCAGCGCCTCCTGCTCCTCGTCGAGCCGGAAGTCGACCATGGGAGTGCTCTCCTGTCAGACGGGCGTGACGCCGTGCCGGCGCCGGGCGTAACTGCGGTCCTTGCCGAGCGCGGCGCGGTAGCGGCTGATGAGCTCGGCGCGCAGGTCGCCCGGCTCGACCACGGTGTCCACGACCAGCTCGCTGGCGAGACGCATGACGTCGATGTCCTGCTCGTACTCGGCGCGGCGCTCGGCGACGAACGCGTCGCGCTCCTCGGCCGAATCGAGCGCGGCGATCTTGTTGGCGTACACCGCGTTGACCGCCGCCTCCGCGCCCATCACCGCGATCTTGGCGGTGGGCAGGGCGATCGTGGCCTCCGGGTCGAAGCCGGGGCCGGCCATTGCATAGAGGCCGGCACCGTACGCCTTGCGGACCACCACGCAGATCTTCGGCACCGTGGCCTCGGAGATCGCCGTGATCATCTTGGCGCCGTGCCGGATGATGCCCTGCTTCTCCACCGCCGAGCCGACCATGAAGCCGGGCACGTCGCAGAGGAACAGCAGCGGCACGTTGAAGGCGTCGCACAACTGGGTGAACCGGCTCGCCTTGTCGGCCGAGTCGACGAAGAGCACCCCGCCCTTGAACATCGAGTTGTTGCCGACGACGCCGATCACCTCGCCGTCCAGCCGGGCGAAGCCGACCGTGAGCTCCCTCGCCCACAGGGCCTGGATCTCCAGGAACGAACCCTCGTCGACGATCCCCTTGACGTACCGCCGCATGTCGAAAGCCTGGCGCTCGCTCGCCGGGACCAGCGCGCCCAGATCGATGCCCGCCGGCTCTTTCGCCTGGGCCGAAGGCGGGCGGCTCTCCCAGTTCGACGGCAGGTAGGACAGGTAGTCGCGGACCACGTCGAGGGCGTCGCGCTCGGTCTTGCAGAGGAAGTGGCCGACGCCGGACTCGGCGCAGTGCACCCGCGCGCCGCCCATCGCCTCGAGCGTGGTCTTCTCGCCGGTGACCATCTCGACCATCCGGTCGGAACCCAGATACATACTCGCGTTGCCGTCGACCATCGCGACCACGTCGCAGAACGCCGGAATGTACGCCCCGCCGGCCGCGGACGGACCGAACAGCGCGCACACCTGCGGGATCGCGCCGGAGGCCCGGACCTGGGTGTGGAAGATCTTGCCGGCGCCGCGCCGGCCGGGGAACAGGTCGACCTGGTCGGTGATCCGGGCGCCGGCCGAGTCAACCAGGTAGATCATGGGCACGCCGTAACTCAGAGCTCGCTCGATGATCCGGATGATCTTCTCGACCGTCCGTGCGCCCCACGAGCCCGCCTTGACCGTCGAGTCGTTCGCCATCAGGCAGACCTGGCGGCCGCCGATCCGGGCGATACCGGTAATCACCCCATCCGCGGGCAGGCCGTCGGCGAGGCTGTTGGCAAGGAGACCGTCCTCGACGAAGGAGCCGTCATCGACCAGCAGGGCGATCCGCTCGCGGGCGAAGAGCTTGCCCTTCGCGGCGTTCGCTGCGTGGTAGCGCTCGGCGCCGCCGGCCGTCACCCGCTTGCGCACCTGCGCGAGCGCGTCGTCGTCGATCGGCACGTGTCCCCCTGGCTGCGCTGTTCCCGACTGAACGGTCGTTAGACCTGAACGGTCGTTAGGTTAGCCCATCCGGGGAGAAAACGGCAACGACAAACGGGAGTCCCCGCGTCGGCGGAGACTCCCGTTTGCTTCACTGCCACCGGTGCTGTGGAGGAGCACCGGTCTACTACCCGGCGCCTTCTGGCGCCGTTCGGGTCGCACCCGGGACCGGCACGACCCGGTCTTTCGCTATCGCCCGGTCCGGCCGGCTGGTTCAGCCGGCCGGGGTCGGCGACTTATCCCTTGCGGCCGGTCGGGGCAGCGCTGTCGCTACCGGTCACCACGTCGACGTCGGCCGGCGCCTCGCCGGTCGGCTCGGCGGCGCCGGCACCGTAGCCGGCGTTGGTGGCCGGCTTGACCTTGGCCGGCTTGACCTTGGCGGGCTTGACCTTGGCCGGCTTGACCTTCGCGGGCTTGATCTTCGCGGGCTTGACCTTCGCGGGCTTCGCGCCATAGCCGTTGCTGGCCGGCGCGGTGCCGGCGTAGCCGTTGCTCGCCGGCGCGGTGGCGTTGCCGCCACCGGCGTTGCCGTTGCCGCCACCGGCGTTGCCGTTGCCCAGGGTGGCGCCCGGCACGATGACTACGTCGTCGCCGTCGATGTCGTCATCGATCGGAACGTCACCGAGGAAGCCGCCGCCACCGAAGGTGCCGAGCGGGACGGTGCCCATGCTGGGGCCGAGCAGGATCGGGCTGAAGCCGCCGCCGAAGCTGCTGCCGCGGAAGCCGCCGGAGCCGCCGAAGTCGCTGCCGATGAAGCCGCCGTGGCCGTGACCGTGGCTGTGGAAGCCGAGGTGACGGTGGCTGGCGAAGCCGCACCGGGTGCCCTGGCTGTGGCCGTGTCCACCACCGTGGCCGCGGCCACGGTCCCGGTCCCAGCCGCCGTGGCCACCCTTGTCGCCGTGCCCGCCGTTGCCGCGGCGACGACCCTCGGTGGCCGTGGTGCTCTCCGTGACGACGACGCCGACCGCGTTTGCGGCCCCACCGAGCAGCGAGAGAGCGTTGCCGGTGAGCTGGTTGTCGCTGAGGAC
>DASWMR010000631.1:0-2712 GCA_036399635.1 Actinoplanes sp.
ATTCTGAGATGCATTCGGCGTACCAGGTGGGCGGTCGCTCGATGCCGTTCGTCGTCGCCACCGGCTGTGGCTACGGTCACAAATCGGTTGCCATCGCGTTGAAAATCCCTGCCCAGCCGTCCTGAGCTGCAGTTTTACCCACATCTTGGGGGCACTCGGCGGGAATCGTCGGCAGTCCGGCGCCTCCGCTGAGCAATTCCCCGGTGGCTTTTCCTCGGGAGCCGGCACCGCCGGACGATCCAACCCCTACGACCGGGCAGCACTGCTCCCAACCGCCAGGTCGACCGCACAGAGTAGGGGAAGCTTTGAACAGCAAGAAGAAGGTTCTGGCGGCCATTGCCGCCGGCCTGACCACCATTCCGCTCGCGGCCGCCGCGCCGGTGACCGCAGCCCCGCCGGGCAGCGCGGCACACCCGGAAAGCACGAGCCGCTGGGCCAGTTGGCTCGGCTCCAACACGACCGCGACCGCCACCACGCTCGCCCAGGTTCGTACCCTCATCGGCGCCGGCACCGGCACGGCGGCCTCGCTGACCGGCAAGGGCGTGGGCGTGGCTCTGATCGACACCGGCGTGGCGCCGGTCGCCGGCCTGCCCGCCTCGCAGATCGTGAACGGCCCGGACCTGTCCTTCGAGTCGCAGGCGAGCAACCTGCGCTACCTCGACACGTACGGCCACGGCACGCACATGGCCGGCATCATCGTCGGCAACGACACCGCCACCGGCACCAAGGGCATCGCGCCGGGTGTGAAGCTGACCTCGATCAAGGTCGGCACGTCCAACGGCACGGTCGACGTCAGCCAGGTGATCGCGGCGGTCGACTGGGTCGTCGAACACAAGAACGACGACTCAGCGAACCCGATCAAGGTCATCAACCTGTCGTACGGGTCCGGCGGCACCCCGCAGAACTGGAACGACTCGCTCGGCTACGCCGTCGAGAAGGCCTGGCGCTCGGGCATCGTGGTCGTCGCCGCCGCCGGCAACGACGGCAACAGCGTTGGCAGCCAGGCCAACCCGGCGATGAACGAATGGATCCTCAGCGTCGGCTCGGCGGACACCAAGAACACCACGGCCGTGTCCGACGACGTGCTGACCACGTTCACCAACCTGCCGGCGAACGGTGGCAAGCAGGTCGACGTGCTGGCTCCCGGCGTCTCGATCCTCTCCCTGCGCGACGCCGGCTCGTACATCGACGTCACCTACCCGGCAGCCCGGTCCGGCGACACTCTCTTCCGCGGCAGCGGCACCTCCCAGTCGGCCGCCATCACCTCCGCCGCGGTGGCCCTGATCCTGCAGTCCAAGCCCACGGCCACCCCCGACCAGATCAAGGAATGGCTGCGTCAGAGCGCGACGTACGTCCCGAACGGGTACGCCAGCACGATGGGCCTCAAGGAGATCAACGTGAACGCCGCGCTGGCACGCGCGGTCAGCAACCCGACGGTCTTGGCGCAGAACTTCAGCAAGTCCAACGGGTCGGGCTCGCTCGACAGCGCCCGTGGCTCGAGCCGGGTCATGTTCGACAACGTGCCGCTGACCGGTGAGCGCACGGTCTGGGGACCGATGAACGTAGCCGGCTGGGCCGCGAAGGCCAACACCGGCGACTCCTGGGTCGGCGGCAAGTGGATGGGCTTCCAGGTGGCCGGCGAGGGCTGGACCGGAACGTCCTTCGCGTCGAAGACCTGGGCCGCGTCGACCTGGTCGAACAGCAAGCCGTGGACCGGCGCCAGCGCCTGGACGGACCCGGGCTGGACGGCCCGCACCTGGGCGGCCCGCACCTGGGCCGGCGGCACCTGGTCCGCGCGGACCTGGGCCAGCGACGACTGGTCGTCTTCAACCTGGGGGTGAGCCACTGGTTTCTGCCATCGGTTAGCAGTACTGGTCTGACTACCGGTCCCGAGTACTCAGACTGATCTCCCGCAACCGGCCGCACCCGTCCCGAAGCTCGGGCGGGTGCGGTCGTGGTTGGTGCCCGCCACCGCGGCCGTCACCTCATCGGGCGGGGGCGCCGGCTGCTCCTGACCCGCCAGAAGGCGATCACCGCCAATAGCCCGGCACCACCGAGAACGGCCAGGTTGACCCGCACGCTGGGCCACAGAAACCCCTCCCGCCGACGGGCGGCGGCGAGCATCACCGGGTCGGCTGCCGGACCGGTGCGAAGGGCCGCCGTCGGCGTCGGCGTCGGTGCCGAGGCCAGGGCCGCGAAGTCGACCAACCCGGAACTCTCCAGCAGCGGCAACTGCGCCACCATCGTGGCCGTGGTCTGGTGCGCCACGGTCCGTACGAGATCGTTGCGGGTGGTGGCTCGCACGGTGGCGGCGAGCTGCAGCAGGGTCCCGCCGGCCAGGCGCACCCGGCCGACGTAGTCAATGTCGAACGCCTCGCCCTGCGCGGTCCGCAGTTTGTCCAGGGCGGGCGGAGGCGGGCTCGGCAGCGGAATCTGCAGCCGGACGGCGGTGCTGCGCGCCATGCCGTCGAGCTGCCGGTCCTGCTCGAGGATCCGGCCGCCGATCTTTCGGATCGATCCGGTGCTCGCCTTGGCCTCGGCCAGCGTGCTGGCCGAGACCGCGAACGACGCGATTGAGTGCACGGTGGCCAGGAACTCGCGGTCCGCCGCGCTGATCGGCCCGGCCGCGGACGCCTGCCCGGGTGTCAGGACGGCAACGGCTAGGCCCAGGGCGACGGCCGTGATCCTGCGAAGCGAACGGGGGACACGGGC
>DASWMR010000632.1:0-4891 GCA_036399635.1 Actinoplanes sp.
CCGTTCCGGAGTGGACCGGGCCATCATGTGCTCAAACTATCAAACGGCACTTGAATGATATTGTTGAATCCCTGGTAGCGGCCGAATCAGGGAGGAAAAACCGTGGCGGCAGTGGTTGTCGAGGATCTGTCCATGACCTACCGGGTGCCCGTCCGCGCGGGCGGGCTGGCCGCCGCCGTCCGGTCGGTGGTGCGCCGCCGGCATCGCGACGTCCACGCCGTGCGGGACATGTCGTTGGTTGTTCCGCGCGGGGCGGTGGTCGGCCTCATCGGCCCGAACGGGGCGGGCAAGACCACCGCGATGAAGCTGATGTCCGGCCTGCTGCATCCCACCGCCGGCCAGGTACGCGTTCTCGGCTTCACGCCGGCGCAGCGCCGGACGCCGTTCCTGAAGCAGGTCGCGCTGGTGCGCGGCAGCCGTCCGACCGGCGGATCGCCGGAGCTCACCCTGCTCGACTCGCTGCAGTATCAGCGGGTGCTGTACGAGATCGCGCCCGACGACTACCGGCGCACCCTTGACGAGTTGTCCGATCTGCTGGCGCTGGGCCCGCTGTTGGAGCGCCAGCTGCGGGCGCTGAGCCTGGGCGAACAGATGCGGGCCGGGCTGGCGCTGTCCTTGCTGTACCGGCCGAAGGTGCTATTCCTCGACGAACCGACCCTCGGCCTGGACGTCTCGGCCGCGATCGCGATCCGCCGGTTCCTCGCCGCCTACGCCACCCGGACGAGCGCCACGATCGTGCTCACCAGTCATTACATGGCCGACGTCGAGTCGCTGTGCGGCCGGCTGATCCTGGTCGACCGGGGCCGCGTCAAGTACGACGGACCACTCGATCAGCTGGCCGCGCGCCTGACCCCGGACAAGCTCATGCGCCTCAGCTCGCCGTCGGCTGCCGTGCGGGACTTCGCCGGGGTTGCCGAGATCGTCGGCCGTCGGGATCTCACCTGGACGCTGCGCGTTCCGCGGGACCGGGTCGCCGCCGTCGCCGCAAACCTGCTCGCCCGGCTCGACGTCGCCGACCTCTCGATCGAGGAACCCTCGCTGGAGGACGTCATCGATCGCGCGTACCGGGAGGGTGCGTGACCGCCCGCCTCGCCCGGTTGGTCGGCTTGCGCGTTCGTTACCAGTTCCTCGACTGGCTCGGCGCCTGGTGGTTCGTCGTGACGCTGGTAGTTGCCAGCGTGACCGGACCACTCATCGGGCTCGTCGTCTGGACCACCGTCCGCCCGGGAAATCCCGCGACGGTCGGCTACTTCGTGGCGCTGGCGGGCGTGCAACTCGTGACCGCGTCCTTCGAGAATCACACGTTCGCCGAGGCCGTCTACGACGGAAGGATCGGCCACGACCTGCTCAAGCCGCAGCCGGTCGTGATCGGACCGGTCGGCGAGAACATCGCGATCCGCGTCTGGCTCGCCATCTTCGGGCTGCCGTTCGTCGCGGCGGCCGCGGTCGCCATGCACGCCGCATATCGATGGCCGGACGTCCTGCTCGCGGTGCCGGCCCTGCTGGGTGCCGCCGTGCTGCGCTTCCTATGGACCTGGCTGCTGGCGCTCGCCGCGTTCTGGACCGAGCGGGTGCACGCGCTCGTGGCCTTCGGCAACGTCCTCGTCTTCCTGCTGGGCGGCGCCGCGGCGCCGATCGCCGAGCTGCCGGGACCCTGGCGGCCGGTCGCCGCCGCACTGCCGTTCCACGCGATGCTCGGTCTGCCCGCGTCGGTCGCCACCGGGGCGGTACCCACCGTCGCGGTGCCACTCATGACCCAGCTCGGGTGGTGTGCGGTCCTCGCCGCCGCGGCCGCCCTCACCTGGCGGGCCGGCGTACGCCGGTACACCGCCGTCGGAGGATGACGTGCGCAAGCTTCCCCGCCTGCTGGCCATCGGCTTCGCCCTGGCGCTGCGCCGCACCCTGACGTTCCGGGTGAACCTGCTCTTCGACGTTGTGCTCGCCGTGGTCGCGCTACTGTCCACCCTCGCCACCATCATGATCATCTTCGCCCGCACCGAGCGGCTCGCGGGTTGGACCCGGTCCGAGGTGATCGTCCTGATCGGCACCTTCGAGCTGGTCAGCGGCATCAAGGCCACCTTCGTGGACCCGAACCTGACGTTCTTGTCCACCAGGGCGATCCGCGAGGGCCGGCTCGACCACCACCTCCTGCAACCCGCGCCCAGCCTGTTCCTGGCCACCCTCGGCACCGCAGCACCGCTGGCCGGCATCCAGATCCTGCTCAGTCTCGGGGTGGTCGCCGTCGGCGTCCACGCGACCGCCCGGCCGGTCACCATCGGCGCGGTCACGACCTGGGCCGTGCTGGTCGGGGCTGCGGCCGCGGTCACCTGGGCGATCGGCACGCTGCTCGCGAGCCTGGCGTTCTGGGCGCCCAGGCTCGATCTGCAGAGCCTGTTCGGCAACGCCTGGCAGCTCGGCCGCTACCCGGCCGACATCTACGCCAGACCCCTGCGGCTCGTCCTGACCCATGCCGTCCCGCTGGCCCTGGTCGCGACGATCCCAGCCGGCACCCTGACCCGCCGGGCGGGGGCCGAAGCGGCAGCGGTCACGGCCGGCGCGACGGGCGCCGTGCTGGTGCTGCTGGCCGCCATCGCATGGCGACGTGGGCTGCGGCGCTACTCCGGCGCCGGTGGCTAGCTTCGCTGAGCGCGATCAAGATCCCGCTCAGCTGAGCGCGATCTTGATCCCCGGTGCCGACGGCGACTCGCGCAGCAGAAGCGAGGTAATCGTCGCTGTGGCCGGCAGGTCGTAGATCAGCGGCGCGGTGACCTGGGCGCCGGGCTTGAGCTCGTCGAGCAGCGACGCCCCCGCGGCGTCCGCCCGGACCTCAGCGACGGCGTCGGCGAGATAGGCGACGCTTTGCGCGTCGAACGCCTGGGCGAACGAAATGCCGGGCGTACGCGTCGTACCGCCGATGTTCCGCACCTTGATGCGCACGGTGCAGAAGTGCCCTTCGGGGTCGCGCCCGCGACGGCAGCGCGGCAGTCGAGCGAGTTCACCGTGTACTCCAGGGTGCCCTCCTGCGTCACCGGCGTCCGCATCGTCCCGTTCTTGACCACCGCGGCAGCGGCAGCCGGTGCCCCTTGGGAGGCGCTCCGGTCGTACGCCATGAACCCGCCGGCGCCCGCCAGGACCGCCGGCACCACCACGATCCAGGGCCAGCGCTTCTTCCTCGACGGTCGCATGCCGCACTATTTCGGCAGACCCCCACCACACTCAAAGGGTTCTCCCCCGCCCGCGACCTGGCGCGACTTAACGGATCTGGCGCACGCCGGCTTGCGATCGGCTGCGACTTCAGAGTCGGGCGATGGCCGAAGCCGGGTTTTCGATGGCGTCGGCGACGCTGCGCAGGAAGCCGGCCGCCATCGCGAGGTCGCAAACCCGGTGGTCGAGGACGAAGCTCATCTGGGTGATCTTGCGGACGCTCGACCCCCGGCGGTCCAGGATGCGGCCCAGGCCGAGGATCGCGACCTGTGAATAGTTGATGATCGCGGCGCTGCCGTCGACCCCGGAAGCTGATCGCGGGCTGGTGATGCCCGCGGTGATCGGTGCGCAGTCGATGACCACGGTCCGGTTGGACAGGAGATCCGCCGGGTACCGCGGGAGCGCGCGCGGGCCGGGCCACCGCGCAGGAACTCGCCGCCGGCACCTTCACGCTCAACAACTACGGCGCCGGGTACCAGGGGTAGTGGCCCGTGCAGTCCGTCGCCGGTGCCGAGATTCACCCTGCACGGCAAGCCGAGGTCGACCTGCGCCAGCTCGACGATCTCCTGGCGTACGGTGTCCAGCCGCGCATTGAACATCGGGTACGCACCACGGGCGGCGACGACGAAGCGGACGATGTACGCCAGCAGGCCGGGGCCTGACGCGCTCCGGTCGCTGTCGCGCAGCTCCCAGAGCGGGGAATCGACGTCGACCCACACCGTGGCCTCGGGAAGCTCGGTGCGGCTGCGGGTCAGCGCCACCGACGCCGCCTTGCGGAAACCTTTGAGCGCCACCCGCTGCTCCCCTGCCAGCTACTCCCCTGCCAGCTACTCCCTCGACAACGCTGACAGGGCGCCGGTACCGGGTGCTGGGGCGGCCACGGACGTCTTCAGTGCCCGCTCTACGTCGGCCCGCACGATCACGCCGCCGGCCCCGGTCGGCTCGACGGTCCGCAGGTCGACCCCGCCCTGCCGGGCGAGCCGGCGCACCAACGGCGAGCTCACGAGCGGCACACCCCCCGGTGCCGCCTCGGCCGGCGCAGCCACCGACGCCCGCGGTCGCCGGCGCCTGGTCGTCACCGGGCCCGAGCCACTGCCCACAACCGCCCTCTGGAACACCGCCCACTGGGAACAAGGTCCTGACCGCAGCCACCGTCGCAAGTCGATTCCCAGGCCAGCGCGCCTCCCGATTCTGACGCGTCAACGGCAGGATCGCTGGGCGGGTGGGGCTGCACGCAGCGAGTAGACCGCAGCGCAGCCGAGCGACTGCCGAGTGCCCATGCAGCTCCTGGTCCGCCGCCCACCGAGGCGAAACCTGCGCGACCACCTCGTGGTGGGTTCCGGCGGGGTGCGACAGCACGGCAGCGGACAGTACTTGCCGGACGCGCACCTGAGCAATCTGGCGGGCAGCTGGCGACTTCGGTCCCGCCCGCCCGGTGGTCGCCCACACCCAAAGCCGGAATGCAAAACTGCGACCAGGCCAGAGACCACACGCCAGAGCGGGACGGGCCAGAACGGGATCGCCCAAAGCGGGATCGGCCGGAAAGGAACCGCCCAAGCAGAACCGGCCAGAACGGAGCCGCCCCCGCACAACCGGCCAGAACGGGGCCGCCCCCGCACAACCGGCCAGAACGGGGCCGCCCCCGCACAACCGGCCAGAACGGAGCCGCCCCCGCACAACCAGCCAG
>DASWMR010000633.1:0-4548 GCA_036399635.1 Actinoplanes sp.
CTCGGTGAGCGCTGGCAGCACGTGGAGAAGTACAGCCACTGGATCGACTACGCAATCTGGGCCTTCTTCGCCCTCGCGATCGGCAGCTGGGTGGTCAAGAAGGTGCGCAAGCGGCGCCGCGCGGCCGCCGACGACGCGGCCGCGCGGTAACCGCCCGTCACCGGCGGAACTGGATCCAGTTCACGTTGACGAAGTCGTTCGGCTGGCCGCTGGTGAAGGTCAGGTAGACCGTGTGCGAACCGGTCACCTTGGACACGTTCATGGGTAGCGACTGCCAGGAGTCCCAGCCGCCGGTGTTGCCGACCGCGATGGCGCCGATCGGCGCGTTGGTGCGGCTGTCCAGCCGCACCTCGACCAGGCCGCTGACCCCCGCCGGGGCACCGGAGGCGACCCGTGCGACGAAGTCCAGGACTCCGCCGGCGGTGAAGTCGACCCCGTTGAACTGCAGCCAATCACCGTTCGCAATGTCGGCGACCTGCTGACCGCCGTCGTTCGAGGCGGCGGTCTGCACACCGGCGGAGGCGTCGAACGATTCCGCCTCGATCCGGCTGAAGGCGTCCCGCGTCCCCGCAGCGGGAGGGGTGGTGGTCGGTGTGGTGCCGCCGGCCGACTGGTAGACGGCCACATAGTCCACGATCATCGGCACCCCGGACTGGGTGGCGGCGGTGGGCCCACCGCCGAACGCGTCCACGAAGCCGCCACCGATCGCCACGTTGAGGATGGCGAAGAAGCCGTGGTGGTTGGCGTTGCTCCAGGTGGTCGCGTCCACCTGGGTGGCGTTCAGGGTGAAGTAGTTGCTGCCGTCCCGATACCACCGCATCTGCTCGGGCGAGGTGCTTCGGTCCAGCTCCACGGCGTACGTGTGCATGCTCGTCCCGCAGCCGGAGCACGCCTGTTCGCCACTGCTGAGACCGGTCGACTCGTTGCATGGCCCGCCCGGGTTGCTCCCGCAGTGCAGGGTGGCCCAGACCGACTGCCGACCGTTGACGTTCTCCATGATGTCCCACTCGCCGATGCTGGGCCAGTTGGTCGCGCCGACCGGCCGGGCCGGCGCGCCGAGTGCCCAGAACGCCGACCAGTAGCCGGCCGCCGCCGCGCCGGTGACGTTGGGCTGCTGGAGTCGCGCCTCGATCCGCACCTTGCCGCCGGCCGGCGCGGCGAAGTCGGTGCGCTGCGTCTCGACCCGGCCGGAGGTCCAGTTGCCCGCCGCATCCCGGATCGGCTTGATCACCAGGTTCCCGGCGCCGTCGTGATAGACGTTCTGCGTCGAGTCGGTCATCGTCTCGATCTCGCCGGTGCCCCAGTTGGGTGCGCCGCCGGGATAGGACGTGCCGATGTCGTAGAGCCAGTTCGCCCGGTTCAGCCCGGTGCCGGCAGCCGCGGTGAAGTCGTCGCTGAAGACCGTGGTCATACCGGCCGGTGCGGCGGGCACGGCCGCGTCCGCCCGCATCGCGAAGGCGGTGGTGGTGGCGACCGTGGCCAGCACGGCGACCGTGGTGAAGATGCCGCGGACCCGTTTGCTCGAGGTGGGTGACATCGGAACGCCTTTCCGAAGGGGGATGTGAGAGAGCGCTCTCTCACGAGTTTCAGGCGTGTTAACAGGCGATGTCAATATGGACAGTGCCCGATGAGCCCGCCCGCCGAAAATCGGGCCGAGGGACGCATAGTTTTCGAAGAGCGAAAGATCGGGTAAGCCGCAGCCATGGATGCGGCTGCCGGCGGGACCACGATTTCCGAAGAGTTGGCCGAGGAGGCCGCGGCGCAGGATCTGCTGACGCTCGGCATCGAGGAGGAATACCTTCTGGTCGATGCGGACGACCCCCGGGGCGTCGAGGCCGTCGAGGAGGTCATCGACCGGGTGCCCGAAGAGTTCCGCGACTCGGTGCAGCACGAGTTCAACCGCAGCCAGATCGAGGTGGCCAGCCCGCCCCAGCTGGAGCTGAGCGTGCTCTACGACGCCATGCGCGGGCTGCGCGGGGTGCTCGCCACCGCCGCCGAGGAAGCCGGCGCCCGCGTGGTCGCGGTCGGCTGCGGGCCGGCCGCCGGGCCGCACACCCGGATCGTCGACAAGCCGCGCTACCACCGGATGCGGGAGCGCTTCGGCGATCTCTCCCCCGGTCAGGGCATGTGCGGCACGCACGTGCACGTCAGCGTCCCGGACCCGGAGACCGGCGTGCAGATCCTCAACCACCTTCGCGCCTGGCTGCCGATCCTGCAGGCGGCCACGGCGAACTCGCCACTCTCCGGCGGGCGGGACACCACGTACGCGAGTTGGCGCTCGATGCAGTGGGAGCGCTGGCCCACCGTCGGCCCGACGCCTTACCTCGAGTCGCACGAGCAGTACGAAACCCTGGTCGCCGATCTGGTGGCGAGCGGCGCGATGCTCGACGAGGGAATGCTCTACTGGTATGCCCGGCTGTCCGCGAACTACCCGACGGTGGAGATCCGGATGGGCGACGTGATGCCCACCCTGGACGACTCGGTGCTGCTCGCGGCGCTGACCCGGGCCCTGGTCGCCACGCTGCTCACCGACGTACGCGCCGGGGTGCCCGCGCCGAACGTGCCGCACCCCCTGCTGATGGCCGCGCACTGGCGGGCCGCGCACGACGGCCTGGAGGGCCTGAACATCGACATGGCCACCCGCGAGCCGCGCCCGGCCTGGCGGCTGATGCGGCAACTGTTCGACTACGTACGGCCGGAACTCGAACGGCACGGCGACCTGGAGCTGGCAACCGTGCTGATGGGCCGGCTGCGGTCGCGCGGCACCGGCGCCGCCCGCCAACGCGCCATCCTGGCCCAGGGCGGCTCGGTGGCCGACGTGGTCTCCTGGCTGGCAGCAGCAACCCGCGGCGGGGATAAATAGGCCTGAGTAGGCTGAAACCATGAAGCTGGTCGTGATCGGCGGGGACGCGGCCGGCATGTCCGCCGCCTCCCAGGCCCGCAAGCTGCGCGAGCCGGGCGACCTCACGATCGTCGTGTTCGAGCGCGGCCACTACACGTCGTACTCGGCCTGCGGAATCCCGTACTGGATCGGTGGTGCCGTCGAGGAGCGCGATGCGCTCGTCGCCCGCTCGCCGCAGCAGCATCGCGCGGCCGGCATCGACGTCCGCACCCGGCACGAGGTCGTCGGCATCGACCTGGACCGGCGCGCGGTGGTGGCGCGCGGTCTCGACGGCGGCGACGAGGTGCGGGAGACCTTCGACCATCTGATGTACGCCACCGGAGCGTCCCCGATGACGCCGGAGTGGGCGCGGGTGTCCGGCGAGGGCGTCTTCGGCGTGCAGACGCTGGACGACGGCGAGGCTATCCAGAAGTGGCTGGACGGCGATCCGAAGCCACGCCGGGCGGTGGTGGTCGGCAGCGGCTACGTCGGAGTGGAGATGGCCGAGGCGCTGATCCGCCGCGGACTCGAGGTCACCGTGCTGGAGAAGGCGCCGCAGCCGATGGGCAAGACCGTCGACGAGGACATGGGCGCGCTGGTCCGCGACGCCATCCGGGACCTGGGCATCGAGCTGGTCACCGGCGCCCGGGTCGACGGCATCGAGATGAGCGGGGGCCGGGTGCGGGCGGTGGTCACGGCGGACGGCCCGGTGCCGGCCGACATCGTGGTGCTGGGTCTGGGCGTACGCCCGAACGGCGCGCTCGCCGAAGACGCCGGCCTGCCCCTCGGCCCGACCGGCGGGGTGCGCACCGACCGACGGATGCGGGTCGAGGGCGTGGACGGCATCTGGGCGGCCGGCGACTGCGTGGAGACCCGACACCTGATCACCGGGCAGCCGGTGTACGTGCCGCTCGGCACGCACGCGAACAAGCAGGGCCGGGTGGCCGGGATCAACATCGGCGGCGGCTACGCCACCTTCCCCGGGGTGCTCGGCACGGCGGTGACGAAGGTCTGCGACCTCGAGGTGGGCCGGACCGGGCTCACCGAGAAGGAGGCAGACCAGGCCGGGTACGCCTTCGTGACGGCGACCGTGGAGACGACTAGCCGGGCCGGCTACTACCCGGGTGCGGCCACGATGACGGTCAAGCTGATCGCCGAGAGGCGGACCGGGCTGCTGCTCGGCGCGCAGATCGTCGGCCGGCAGGAAGCGGCGAAACGGATCGACGGGCTGGCGATCGCGATCTGGAACCGGATGACGGTGGAGGAGATGACCGCCCTCGATCTCAGCTACGCACCGCCGTACGCCCCGGTCTGGGACCCGGTGCTGATCGCCGCGCGCAAGGCCACGGACGCGGTGCGCGCGAGTTTGTGAGTTCGTTGTGAGCCACGCCATGCCAGTTCAGCTGGGAATACTACCTAAAGTATCTCGATGATCACCTATCTGGTCTCGCGTTGGGTGGCATCTGACGGTAGACCTACGGCATGTCGCCGCAAACGTCCCGTTCTCGCGGGCTGGCGGCCGGCGACGCCGCCGAGGCGACCGGCCGACATCATCGCCCGCAGTCGCTGGATCGCCCGCAGTCGCTGGATCGCCCGCAGTCGCTGGATCGCCCGCAGTCGCTGGATCGCCCGCAGTCGCTGGATCGCCCGCAGTCGCTGGATCGCCC
>DASWMR010000634.1:0-1719 GCA_036399635.1 Actinoplanes sp.
CCATCGGGATGCCCTGCACGCGCAGCGCCTGGGCCAGCCGCGGGTTGGTGTCCACGTCGACCTTGCCGAGCACCCAGGCGCCGCCGCCGGCCAGCGCCAGCCGCTCCAGCACCGGGGAGAGCTGCTTGCACGGCTCGCACCAGTCGGCCCAGAAGTCGAGGATGACCGGGGTGGTCATGGACCGCTCGAGCACGTCCGGCTGGAAATTGGCCTCGGTGACTTCAATGATCGTTTCGGTCGCTCCGCCGGGGAGGCCGGCGGGGCCTGGCGGGGTGGTGGCCGGTGCGCTGCCGCCGGGGGCGCCGTCGCCGGTCGACGGGCCGGCGTTCGGGCGGCTGGGCGCCGGGGACGTGGCCGGAGCACGCAGCGCGCTGAGATCGACCGCGCCGCGGGTGAAGATCGACGGAGTGGTCCGTGGGTCGCTCATGGTTACCTAGTCTCGCACGGTGGCCAGACCGTTGGCCGCGCCGCGGCGCAGCTGATATCGGACGTCACAACGACACCGGTGTCAGAAGCGGGCCGGCTCCCGATAGATGCCCCACTCATCCTTCAACGCGGCGCAGATCTCGCCGAGAGTCGCCTCGGCGCGCGCCGCCTCCAACATGGCCGGGATCATGTTGCCTGAGCTCTTCGCGACGGCCAGGAGTTCGGTGAGGGCGGCCTGAACCCGTACCGAATCGCGGGAAGCCCGCCGCTGCATCAGCTCGCGCCGCTGCACCAGCTCGACCTCGTGCGAGACCCGGAGAATCTGCAGTTCCTTGGCGACCGTGCCGGTGTGCGCGTTGACCCCGACGATCCGTTTCTCGCCCTTTTCCAGCGCCTGCTGATAGACGAACGCGGCCTCGGCGATGTTCGCGGTGAACCAGCCGTCCTCGATGCCCCGCAGGATGCCGGCGGTCATGCTGCCGTCGTGGCCGAGGTCGCGGATCTGCCGGAAGATCTCCTCCGCCTCCGCCTCGATCCGGTCGGTGAGCTCCTCCAGGTACCACGATCCGCCGAGCGGGTCGGCGACGTTGATGACGCCGGTCTCCTCCATCAGCACCTGCTGGGTGCGTAGGGCGATCTCGGCGGACTCGTCGGTGGGCAACGCCAGCGTCTCGTCCAGCGCGTTGGTGTGCAGCGAGTTGGTGCCACCGAGGATCGCGGCGAGCGCCTCCACCGCCGTACGGACGACGTTGTTGACCGGCTGTTGAGCGGTCAGCGAAACACCTGCCGTCTGGGTGTGGAACTTGAGCCAGAGAGCCTTCTCGCTGGTCGCGCCGTAGTCGTCGCGCAGATGGCGGGCCCAGATCCGTCGGGCGGCGCGGAACTTCGCGATCTCTTCGAAGAAGTCGATGTGCGCGTCGAAGAAGAAGCTCAGGCCGGGCGCGAACTGGTTGACGTCGAGACCGCGGGACCGGCCCAGCTCGACGTAGCCGAAGCCGTCGGCCAGCGTGTAGGCCAGCTCCTGCGCGGCCGTCGAGCCGGCCTCCCGGATGTGGTAGCCGGAGACCGACAGCGGCTTGTACTTCGGGATCTCGGCCGCGCAGTACTCCATCAGGTCGCCGATCAGGCGCAGGTGCGGCTCGGGCTCGAAGAGCCACTCCTTCTGCGCGATGTACTCCTTGAAGATGTCGGTCTGCAGGGTGCCATTCAGGGCCGACACGTCGACGCCTTGGCGCTCGGCGGCGACCACGTACATGCAGAACACCGGCACGGCCGGGCCCGAGATGGTCATCG
>DASWMR010000635.1:0-3862 GCA_036399635.1 Actinoplanes sp.
ACGCAGGTCGAGCCGCCACCCGACGACGCCGCCAACAGCGGCACCCGGAGGCCGTTCTGGAAACGGTGAAACCACCGATGCCCGCCCCCAGCAAGGGGACGGGCATCGATCCGAGCGTGCGGGTCAGCCCAGCGGGTCAGCCCAGCGGGTCAGCCCAGCGGGTCAGCGGACCGGCGGGAGTGCCTTCGGCTCGTTCGCCGCGGGGAGGCCGTGTGCGGCGATCTCCGCGGGCGTCGCGGTGGCCAGGTCGAACACGGCGTCCGTCACTGCGGTCCCGGCGGTCTCGGTTGGCTCATCGGTGACGTCGAGGTTCGCTCGGAACGGCTGTTCGTCGCCGACACACACGGTGCCCTTTGCCGGCAGCGCGCGATAGAGCAGGTAGCGGTCCATGTTGCCGGTGGCGCAGTGCGAGGTGCCGTACGCGGTGTGGCCCCAGTTTGCGCTGGACAGCAGGCGACTGTTCGGCAGCAGCTTGGCCGACTTCACCGCGTCGGTGTAGTTCGTCGCCGGGTCCCAGTAGCTGCCGACGACCAGGACCGGGTTCTTGGTCACCTTGTTGAACGGTCCCTGGTAGGCGTCCTCGTCGCGGACGGTCCAGCCGTCGCCGGCGCACTGCACGCTCGCCCACGCCCAGGCGCGGCCGAAGTACGGGGCCCGCTTGTCGGCGCGCGCGGCCGCCTTCGCCCACGCGGTGCCGCGGGCCGGGTGCCGGCCGTCGGTGCACATCACGGCCGAGTACGCGTCGAACGAGTTGTCGTACGGGAATGCGCGACCCTCGGCCTGCTGACGCAGCCGGGTGACCATGGCGGCCGTGGTGGCCAGCTCGGGCTCCGCCGGGACGTAACCCGGCGTCGTCAGCCGGTACACCTGCGCCGCCATGCCGGTGACCTCGGCACCCGCCTCGGGCTCGTAGAGCGCACCCAGCACCATGCCGATGAACGCCGCGTACGTCACCTTCTCGACGCCGACGACCAGCGGCTTGTGCTGCAGCCGGTCGGCGATCTCCCGGAACTGGTGCAGCGGGCTCTCACTGAACGCGCACTTCGCGGCGCCCGCCCGGTCGCAGCGCCGGAGGATCTCCAGCAGGGCCTGCCAGGCGCCGTCCGCCGAGTGCAGCCGGTCGTCCTGGATCTGCCCGGCCGTCGCGGCGCTGCCCACCCACGCCTTCGGGTAGAGCACGCCGTCCACCGCGATCGCGCGGAAGCGGTCCGGGAACATGTTGGCGTAGTACTGGCCCAGCGCGGTCCCGTAACTGAACCCGAGATAGCTCAGCTTGGCGTCGCCGACTGCGCGGCGCATCACCTCCATGTCCCGGGCCACCTCGGCGGTCGACATCGCCCCGGCCAACTCCCGGCCGGTCGTCGAGCACGCCCGGCCCTCGGCGCGGGCCGCCTGCACAAACGTCTTCTCCTGCGCGGCGGTGTACGGGAAGCCGATGCTCAGCGTCTTGATCGCCGGCGCCTGCCGAGCGGTCGTACCGAAGCAGTTGATCTGGTCGCTGAAGCCGACGCCGCGCGGGTCCATGCCGACCACGTCGAAGCGGTTGAGCACCGCCTGGCTGAGGAAGTACGGCGCAGCGAGCGCCATCGCGGTGGCCTGGCCGCCCGGCCCGCCCGGGTTCACGAACAGGCTGCCGATCCGGTGCTTCTGGTCGCGCGCCGGCACCCGCAGCAGCGCCAGCGTGACCTGCTTGCCGTGCGGCCGGTCGTAGTCCAGCGGCACCTTCGCGGTCGCGCACTGCGCCCAGCCGTAGCAGGCGTACCAGCCCAGCTTCGGGGTGGCGACCGAGTCGACCCGGCGCGCCTCGGTGGCGCCGGTGCGGGCGGCGGCCACCGCCGGGGCGGGCGCGAGCAGCGCACCGGTCAAGGCGAGGGCCGCGGCACCGGCGGCGAGGAGGCGGGAGGGGAGCGGCATGGGTGCCCTTTCTGGTGGCCGGTGCCCCTGTCGCCCCGGATGAACAGAAAGTAGGTACGCGAGGGATCTTTCCCGTACGCCGTTCTGGTGTAGATCCGTTGCCACGCACAGGTGTCGGCTACCGACTTACGGTGACCATCGCAGGTCAAACCCGGTGGAGCGGAAAGTCGGATCTTCGGCGAGAGGCGGTTCGCCCGGTGCACGGGTAGGTTGGGCGGTCGATCTACTCCATGGCGGCGGGAGATTCGTGACGGACAACGACTTGGACGAGGAGCGGGACCCCCTGCTCGTCCGGCCGTACCTTCGGGACATCCCGGGTACGGACGCCGGTGACCCGTCCCCGCAGACCTGGCCGGCCGTTCCGGAGGCCCGCCGCCACCAGTCGCCGGACGGTGCCGACGACCCGACCGCGGTCCTGACCCGGCCGGTCAAGCCGGCGTGGCCGGTGCGCCGCCGGGTGCTGGTGCTGGCGGGCGTCGGCGGCGTGGTGCTGTTGGCCGCGGCCGGCTTCGACACGCTCCGCGCCGGCCTGATGCCGGCCGGCCCGCTCGCCCTGCCCGACGATCCGCTGCCGGCGGTCACCGGGCCACAGTCGATTCCCCCGTCGGCCGGGTCGTCCGCGGCGGCCCCCGGCGTTGTCCCGGTCCCGCCGCCGGCCCGGCCCGGCGACCCGGTGCCCACCCCCACCACGGCCGGCAGCCTGGCGTTGCCGACCGCCGTCCCCACCGGCAGCGCGGCGAGCCCGACGACCGCGGACGGCACCACGGCGATCCTGCCATCATCGCAGGCCGGGCTGGTCGGCCCCGAGCCACCGGCCGGCCACACCGGCCCGATCCGCGGGCAGAACGGCCTCTGTCTGGATCTGGCCGGCGGCGTCGCGACCGACAACAACCGGGTGCTGATGGGCGGCTGCAACGGCAGCACCACGCAGACCTGGACGCTGGCCACCGACGGCACCCTGCAGGTGTCAGGCAGGTGCGCGCTGGTCGCCGGCGACGCCACCGTCCACATCGCCGGCTGCGACGGCGCCGGGTCGGCCTACTGGCAGGCATCCGGGCAGACGCTGATCAACGCGGCCGACGACCGCTGCCTCACCGACCCGTCCGGCGGCAGCCGCCTCGGCACCGCGGTGCTGGTCAGCGCGTGCGGCGGCTCCGCCAAACAGCGGTGGTCCCTGCCCTAATTCGCCGGCGGAACCTCGGCGGCAGTGGGCAAAAGCGGTGTTGAGTAGACAGCGTCTACGCGTGCTGGTAGACAGTGTTCGTGCCAGATTCTGATCTTGAGCAGCGCCTGGTCGCGGCCGGGGTCGAGCTCCTCGCCGAGGCCGGCACCGACGCGCTGTCGCTCCGCGAGATCGCCCGCCGGGCCGGCGTGTCGCACGGCGCGCCCCGCCGCTACTTCCCGACCCGGCAGGCGCTGCTCGCGGCGATCGCCCTCCAGGGGTACCGGAAACTGACCGGCCTGGTGGCCGAGACGATCGGCGGACCGGACGCGGATCCGCGGACGGCCGTCCTGGCGTTGAGCCGGCGCTACGTCGAGTTCGCCCACGACGAGCCCGAGATGTTCGCGCTGATGTTCCGGCACGATCTGTTGCGCGGCAACCAGATCGGGCTCCGCGAGACCAGTACGCCGCTCTTCGGCGTACTGGTGGATCTGCTGAAGCGTGCCGACCGGCCGGAACCGGCGGTGACCGCCGCGGCCCTCTGGGCCGCCCTACACGGCATCGCCCAGCTCTCCCAGTGGGGCACTCTGCAGGTCGTCACCGGCGCCGCCGACCCCGACCCCATCCTCATTGCCACCGTCGACGCCCACTTGGAGCGATCATGCTGATTCCCACCCTGCTCCGGTCGATGGTCCGGCCGCCGGTCAAGGTGGTCTTCCGGCCCGAGGTGCATGGCGCCGCGAACGTGCCGCGCACCGGCCCGGTGATCCTGGCCGCCAACCACCT
>DASWMR010000636.1:0-10318 GCA_036399635.1 Actinoplanes sp.
CGGCGTCACCTTCGACAAGGTGACGCCGCGCGCTCGTCTCCGAGACGCGATCTGGCTAGGTTGGTGCGATGCGTCCGATCATCGGGATTACGACCTACGTGGTGCCCGCCACCTGGGGAGTCTGGCATGACCTGCCGACCGCGCTGGTCCCGCACGACTACGTGACCGCGGTGACGCTCGCCGGTGGCCGGGCCGTCCTGCTGCCGCCCGACAACCAGGACACCGACGTGCTGCGGGTGCTCGACGCTCTGGTGCTGACCGGCGGCCCCGATCTGGACCCGGCGCTCTACGGCAGTGCGCCGGAACCGCTGACCGTGACCGATCGGGATCGGGATCTCGCGGAAATGTCCATGGTCCGCCGGGCGTTGAACTTGGACATGCCCGTGCTCGGCGTCTGCCGGGGCATGCAGCAACTGGCAGTCGCCGCCGGTGGCCGCCTGCACCAGCACCTGCCGGACGTGCTCGGGCACGAGAAGCACCGCCCAGCGCCGGGTGTCTATGGCGAGCACGAGGCCACCCTGGTCCCGGGCAGCCGCATCGCCGCACTGATGGGCGAGGACCTCGGTATCCACTGCTATCACCACCAGGGCGTCGCCGACGCGGGCGCGCTCGTCGTGACCGGCCGCACCGAAGACGGCCTGGCCGAGGCGATTGAAGATCCAGACCGCAGGTTCGTGCTCGGCGTCCAGTGGCACCCGGAGGTGATCCGGGACAAGCGGCTGTTCGGGGCGCTGGTTGCGGCGGCCCGCTAAGCGCGGGCGTCGCCGCGCCGAACTTTGAGGAAGCCAGACGAGGAGGGTTCCACCGGATGCGCAGGCCCCTGATCGGTATGACGGCATACGCCCAGCAGGTGCAGTACGGCTCAAACAACCTCATAGCGGGCATGCTCCCTATGACGTACGTCAAGGCCGTACACGCCGTCGGTGGGAGAGCCGTGCTGATCACACCGGACGACCCGGACACCGACGTGATCGAATCGCTGGACGGCATCGTCTTCAGCGGCGGCGGCGACGTCGATCCGGCGCACTGGGGTGCCGAGCCGCACCCGGCGACCGAGGTCGACCGGGGCCGCGACGAGTCCGAGTTCCTGCTGATGTCCGCCGCACTCGACGCCGGCCTGCCAATCCTCGGCGTGTGCCGGGGAATGCAGGTAATGGCGGCGGCGGCCGGTGGCGCGCTGCACCAGCACCTGCCCGACGTGGTGGGGCACGACCGGCACCGGGGTGCGGCGGGCACCGACCCGCTTGCTGCGGGGGCCGCCGCGTACGGCCGGCACGACGTGGAGACCCGGATCGGTTCGCAGGCGCAGAAGCTGCTGGGCACGCACCTGACGGTGAACTCGTTCCACCACCAGGCGGTCGCCGACCCGGGCCCGTTCACCGTTTCCGGCTGGTGCCCGGACGACCAGGTCATCGAGGTGATCGAGGACCCGGAGCGGCCGTTCGCGGTGGGCGTGCAGTGGCACCCGGAACGCACCGCCGACCTCCGTCTCTTCGCCGCGCTGGTGGACGCCGCCGCCGACCGGGCCGGCCTGCGCCGCGCCCCCGTGGCGGCCTGACCGCCGGCTTCGCCGGTGCGAACGCGGACGGCAGTCGGGTGCGGTGTTACCGTGCACAACCGGACCGGTTGACCCGCCGCCGGTCGGTTGAACAGCGGGAGGCACCATGGGCGCACGTACCGACGGCGCCCTGCCCACCCAATTGCGCACCGCCTTCGCCCGCGGCGGCGAGATGGGCCGCCGGATGAGCGAGCTCGACTGGCAGAGCACGCCGCTCGGCCCGCCCGCCGGCTGGCCACCCGAGTTGTGCAACGCGGTCGCCATGATGCTCGCCTCGCGCGCCCAGATCATCGTGATGTGGGGGCCGGAGTACTGCGCGCTCTACAACGACGCGTACATCACCACGATGGGCAGCAAACACCCCGGGTACGTCGGCCGGCCGGCCCGGGAGATGTGGGCCGAGGCGTGGTCGGTGCTGCAGGACCTGTTCGACGGCGTACGGGCCGCCGACGACTCGTTCTGGGCCAGCGACCACCCGTTCATGCTGCACCGGTACGGCTTCCTCGAGGAGACCTACTTCGACGTCTCCTATGACCCGCTCCGGACAGCGGACGGCGAGGTCGGCGGCGTCTTCTGCATCGTCAGCGACACCACCGGCCGAGTGCTGAGCGAGCGCCGGGTGCGTACGCTCAGCGCCCTCGGGTCCCGGCTCGCCGACTCGCTCGATCTGACGGCGCTCACCGCCGAGACGCTCGCGGTGTTCGGCGAGAACGCCGCCGACGTGCCCTTCGCCGGCCTGTTGCTGGACGGCGACGCGACCGCCGCGTCGGTGCCGGCCGAGGTACGCGAGGTGGTGCGCACCGGGCGGCCCGGCACGGTGGCACTGCGGGCGATCGCCGAGCCGCCGCCGGCCGCTGCGGACCAGGCGCTGGTCTTCCCGGTGGCGATCGGCACCGGCACGGTCGGCGCGCTGGTGGTCGGGGTGAGCCGCTATCTCGCTTCGGGCGGCGGCTACCGGGACTTCCTCGAGCTGGCGGCGGCGCAGATCTCCCGGGCGGTGGGCAACGTGCGGGCGTACGAGCAGGAGCGCGCCCGGGCCGCCGAGCTCGCCGCGCTGGACCAGGCGAAGACCAACTTCTTCTCGAACGTGAGCCACGAGTTCCGTACGCCGCTCACCCTGATCCTCGGCCCGTTGGAGGACCTGCTCACCGACCCGGAGCTGTCGGCCAGCGGGCGCGAGCGGCTCGAGCCGATGCACCGCAACGGGTTGCGCCTGCTCCGGCTGGTCAACACGGTGCTCGACTTCTCCCGGATGGAGTCCGGCCGGCTGCGCGCGGAGTACCGGCCGACCGACCTCGCCGACTTCACCGCCCGGTTGGCCAGCACCTTCCGGTCGGCGGCCGAGCGGGCCGGCCTGGAACTCGTGGTGCACACGCCGCCGCTTGCCGAGCCGGTCTACGTCGACCGGGATCTGTGGGAGAAAATCGTCCTCAACCTAATCTCGAACGCGGTCAAGTACACCCGGGCCGGCCGCATCGAGGTGCGGATCGCCGGCGAGGACGGTGGGGCCGTGCTGGCCGTCGAGGACACCGGCGTCGGCGTCCCGGCCGCCGAGCAGCCGCTGCTGTTCGACCGGTTCCACCGGGCGGCCGGCGCCTGGTCGCGCAGTCACGAGGGCACCGGCATCGGTCTCGCCCTGGTGCGCGAGCTCGCCGAACTGCACGGCGGCACGGTGGGCGTGCGGAGCGAGGTGGGCCGGGGCAGCGTCTTCACGGTCAAGATCCCATTCGGTACGGGCCACCTGCCGCGCGAGCGGGTAACCGAGTCGTCCACTCTGGTGGCCTCCGAGATCGACGCCCGGCTCTACGTCGAGGAGGCCGAGCAATGGTGGAGTGGTGACGAGCCGCCCGCAGCGCAGCCCGCGCCCGTGCCGGGGGCCGGCGAGCGCGGCCGGATCCTGCTCGTCGACGACAACGCGGACCTGCGAAACCACGTCGCCCGGCTGCTGCGCCCGCACTGGGACGTGACCACCGCGGTGGACGGCCAGGACGCGCTGGCGCTGGCCGGGCGCCGGTCGTTCGACCTGGTGCTCACCGACGTGATGATGCCGCGGCTGGACGGCTTCGGGCTCATCAAGGAATTGCGGGACGCCGAGCGCACCCGGGACATCCCGATCGTGGTGCTCTCGGCCCGGGCGGGCGAGGAGGCCTCGATCGAGGGTCTCGCCGCAGGCGCGGACGACTACCTGGTCAAGCCGTTCTCGGCGCGCGACCTCACCGCCCGGGTCCGGGCCAACCTCGACCTCGGGCAGGCCCGCCGGCAGACCATCAGCCGGCTGCGCGGCCTGGTCGACGCGGCCGCCGCGGTCAGCACCGCGCGCACCACGGCCGAGGTCCTGGACGTGGCCGCCCGGCACGTGCTCGCGATGACCGCGGCGGGCCGGGTGGTGGTCAC
The DNA here is from genome assembly GCA_036399635.1 of Actinoplanes sp. GTDB lineage: Bacteria > Actinomycetota > Actinomycetes > Mycobacteriales > Micromonosporaceae > Actinoplanes. The sequence goes on from DASWMR010000636.1 coordinate 3,953, forward strand.
CGCACCGGGTGCCCGGGCCGAGGTGGACGGCGGTGCCGAGCCGGCGGCCCAGCCGGATATGGTGCTGCCGCTGCCGGACACTTCCGGCGGCACAGTCGGCGAGCTGCGGGTCTGGTCGGCGGCGGGCAGCATCCCGGAACCTGCGGTGCTGACTCAACTGGCCCGGCTGATCGGCCTGCGCCTGGCGAACGCCCGGCTCTACGAGGCGGAGCACCGGATCGCCAGCACGCTGCAGCACAGCCTGTTGCCGCAGTCGTTGCCCCGGCAGCCGGGGACGATCGTGGCCGGCCGCTACCTGCCGGGCAGCACCGAGGCCGAGGTCGGCGGCGACTGGTACGACGTGATCGTCTCGCCGGACGAGCAGCTCTTCCTGGTGATCGGCGACGTGGTCGGCAAGGGCGTACAGGCGGCGGCCGGCATGGGACAGCTGCGTAACGCCCTGCGGGCGTACATCCTCGAGGGTTTTGACTGTGGTGACTCGCTCACCCGACTGAACCGGCTGGTCGACAACCTGGGCCAGCGGCAGTTCGCGACGGTGGTGTGCGTGCGGTTCGACCCCCGCACGGCCCGGTTGCACTACTCGTCGGCCGGGCACCCACCGCCGGTGGTCGTGCGGCCCGGCGAACTCGGCACGTTCCTCTACTCGACCGCGCTGGGGCCGCCGATCGGCGCGCTCACCGACGTCGTCTACCCGACGCTGGAGACCGAACTCACCCCGGGCAGCCGGCTGCTGCTCTACACCGACGGGCTGGTCGAGGACCGCCGGGTCGGCATCGACACCGGGCTGGCCGAGCTGACCGCCGACGTGGCGAAGCCGGCCGACCACGTGGACGACCTGCTCGACGTATTGGTCGCCAAGGTGGCCCGCCGCCCCCGCGGGGACGACGTCGCGCTGCTCGCGCTCCAGGCCACCGAGCCGCGCGAGTTCGTGCTGCGGCTGCCGGCCGAGCCGACCCGGCTCAGCGTGCTGCGCCGCCGGCTCGAGGACTTCCTCTACGGCAACGACGTGCCGGAGGCGGACGTGTTCGATCTGATCGTGGCGGTCTCCGAGGCGGCGGCGAATGCGATCGAGCACCCGGTCGACCCGGCCGAGCCGGTCATCACCGTGCGGGCGTCACTGGACGACGATGCGGTGGTGGTCACCGTGCGCGACACCGGCAGTTGGCGGCCGTCCACGTCGGCCGGCTTCCGCGGGCGCGGGTTGGCCCTGATCGGGGCGCTCGCCGACCTGGTGGTGGAGCGGACCGGCGACGGCACCGCGGTGACTCTGCGCCGGCCGCTGAGCCGCTAGTTTCTAGCGCGCGCTGAGCCGCTAGTTTTTGCGCGCGGAGCCGCTAGCTTTCCGCGAGCCAGGGTTGCGTGGACAGGCCGGAAATCTCCAGGACCCGGCGCACCTGGCCGGACGGCAGCACGGTGAGCGACCCGCCGAACTTGTCGACGAGTCGGAGCAGCGCGTGGATAGCGGCCGAGTCGAAGAACGTCACCGCGCGCAGATCCACCACCGCGGCCGACACGTCTTCCTTCGCCGCGGCGTCGAACATGAGGCCGGCGGTGGACATGTCGACCTCTCCGGCGACCGTGACGACGACCCGGTCGCCGCTGACGGTTCCAGTCGCCGAGAAGTTCGGGTCGGGCATGTCTTGATCCACGAAAACACGATTACACAGGGTCCCGGGGGCGGCAAGAACCGGTCATTCAGGTCGACTGAGCCGTTACCCGCTGGTGACCACCGCCGCTGACGGCAGGCGTCCCGGCGATAGGCTGGTCAGATGACCGTGCGCGCACCGCTGGTGCCGGGAAAGCAATCGCCCTGGCGGGCAGTCCCGGCGCAGATCGTCCGTCCCGAATACGTCGGCAAGAAGCGCCCGAAAGAGTGGCGCGGATCGCATGTGCAAACGCCGGAGACCATCGAGAAGATGCGGATCGCCGGGCGGATAGCGGCGCAGGCCACCGCGCTCGCCGGCGAGCACTGCAAGCCGGGCGTGACCACCGACGAGATCGACCGGGTGGTGCACGAGTTCATCCTCGACCACGGGGCGTACCCGTCGACCCTGGGTTACAAGGGCTTTCCCAAGTCGTGCTGCACATCACTGAACGAGGTGATCTGCCACGGCATCCCCGACTCGACCGTGCTGGAGGACGGCGACATCGTCAACGTCGACGTCACGGCGTACCTGAACGGGGTGCACGGCGACACCGACGCTACGTTCGCCGTCGGTGACGTCAGCGAGGACGCGCGCCTGCTGGTCGAGCGCACCCACGAGGCGATGATGCGGGGCATCCGCGCGGTCGCCCCGGGCCGGCAGATCAACGCGATCGGCCGGGTCATCGAGGCGTACGCCCGACGGTTCGGCTACGGCGTGGTCCGCGACTTCACCGGGCACGGGATCGGCGAGACGTTCCACTCCGGCCTCTACATTCCGCACTACGACAACCCGCGGCTGGACACCGTGATGGAGCCCGGGATGACTTTCACCATCGAGCCAATGATCACCCTCGGCACGCACGAGTACGACATCTGGTCGGACGGCTGGACCGTGGTCACCAAGGACCGCAAATGGACCGCCCAGTTCGAGCACACCCTCGTGGTGACCGAGGACGGATACGAGATCCTCACCCTGCCGTGACCGCGGTCGCCAAGCACCACCAGGACGCCCCCGAAACGCCCTGACGAGTAGGGCAGCCGTTCCGGCCCGGCTGCGTTTCTCGGGCGGGTGTGGTCGGGGTGGTCAGCCGGGGCGGCCTGGGAAGGCCATCGTTACGGGGGTTACCTCGGCCAGGCGGCGCCAGCGGGTGGCCCGCACTGCTGCGTCGGTCAGCGCGGACAGGGCGGTGCTGCGGTCGGCGTTTTCGGTCACCGGCAGCACTGGGCGCCAGGCCTGGGCCACGCCGTCCTCGACCTGGATGGCCAGCTTCAACGCGCTTGCCTGGTCGGTGATCGGGAACGGCAGTCGGTAGCCGGCCGGGGCCACCGGGGTGGCCGAGCTGGCCCGGGCCAGGCGGAGCACCAGGTAGTCGCGGCGCTGTCGGTGGGCCTGCTGGGCGGCGCGCGCCTCGTCGCGGTTGTCGGCGCCGTCCAACTGCACACCGACCAGGCCGTACGCGTAGATGGCCGCCTCCTCCGCGGCCAACGCCACGGCCAACTGGTCGCTCATCGCAGCGCCTCCACGTGGGTGGCCCGGCAGGCCGCGATCGAACCGGTCAGCGCGGCCCGAGCGACCGGCGCACGTAGGCAGTACGTGGATGCGGTCTTCTGCGCCAGCCGCTCGGTCTTGCGGAGGTCGGCGAGGCCGGCGGCGGTCGCGCCGGTGCCGGTCGCGGGGGAGGCGGCCGCCGACGGCACGGTCGTGTCCAACAGCCGGGCCAGCTCGGCCGCGTGTGCGCGGTGGTCGTCGGCGAGGGGGCCGAGCCGGGCGCGCAGGTCCGGCTTACTGATAAAGAGCCGGTCGTACGCGGCGGCCAGCGCAACAGCCTCGTCCAGCACCGCCTGGAGCGGATCGGGTGCCGCGGGCGGCTCCGGGTCGTCGAAGAGGCCGCACCCGGTGAGCGCCGCGGCGCCGAGACCCGCACCCGCCGCACCGAGCACCCACCGGCGGCTGTGTCCCGTCCTGCTCATCCGCACCGACTCAGTCAACACCATCGCCGCACGCCCGATGACCAGCGGATGGCGCCGAATCGGTGCGGCGGTGAACCGTCGGTGCGATCGGCGCGTTACGCTCTGCGGCAGCCGCGGGGCGATTCCGCCCGGCGGCATGGAGTCGTTTACGCAGACAGCTCCTAACCCAGGCAGCTGAGGAAAGGTCGAGCGCGATGACGCAGCGTGGTCGCGGCGGTGCCCGGCCCGCCCACCGCCCCGGTTCCGGTCGGTCGACAGGCGAGCAACCGGCTCCGCCGGCTGCTCCGCGCATCGACCTGACGGCCGCGAAGGCCCGGGTCCGCACGGTGATCGAGCCCGTGGTGACCGCCGCCGGGTACGACCTAGAAGAGATCGGCATCACCCGCGCGGGCCGCCGGCACCTGCTGCGGGTTCTGGTGGACACCGACAGCGGCATCAATCTGGACGACGTCGCGGTCGTCTCCCGCGCGATCTCCGCGGCGCTGGACGCGGCCGAGGAGAACGGCAGCGAGGTGATCGCCGGGGAATACCAGCTCGAGGTCGGTTCGCCGGGCGTGGACCGGCCACTGACCGAGCCGCGGCACTGGCGCCGTAACCGCACCCGCCTGGTGCAGGTGAACGGCCTGACCGGCCGGGTTACCGACGTCGACGAGCAGGGCATTGTGCTCGACGTGGACGGCAAGCCGCGGAGCCTGACCTTCGGCGAGCTGGGCCCGGGCAAGGTCCAGATCGAGTTCAAGCGGCTGGACGAGGCGGACTTCGGCGACGACGACGAAGACGATCACGACGACGACGATCACGACGAAGACGAACACGAAGGGGAGGGCGGGGAATGAACATCGACCTCGCGGCGCTGCGCGCCCTGGAGCGCGAGCGGGAGATCCCGTTCGACACGATTCTCGCGGCGATCGAGACCGCGCTGCTGACCGCATACCGGCACACCGAGGGCTCGCAGAGCCACGCCCGGGTGGAGATCGACCGGAAGACCGGCGTGGCCTCGGTGCTGGCGCAGGAGACCGACGCCGACGGCACCGTGGTGCGCGAGTGGGACGACACCCCACACGACTTCGGCCGGATCGCCGCGATGACCGCCAAGCAGGTGATTCTGCAGCGGCTCCGGGAGGCGACCGACGAGCAGCACTTCGGCGAGTACGCCGGGCGCGACGGCGACCTGGTCACCGGCATCGTGCAGGCGGACGCGGCGCGGGCCGAGAAGGGCATCGTCATCGTCGACCTCGGCAAGATCGAGGCGGTGCTGCCGCAGTCCGAGCAGGTTCCCGGCGAGACGTACGAGCACGGGTCGCGGATCCGGGCCATCGTGGTGCACGTGGCCAAGGGTTTCCGCGGTCCGCAGGTGACCCTGTCCCGGTCGCACCCGGCGCTGGTCAAGAAGCTCTTCGCGCTCGAGGTGCCGGAGATCGCGGACGGGACCGTGGAGATCGCCGCGATCGCCCGCGAGTCCGGGCATCGCACCAAGATTGCGGTGCACTCGAAGGTGCCGGGAGTCAACGCCAAGGGCGCCTGCATCGGCCCGATGGGCCAGCGGGTCCGGGCAGTGATGAGTGAGCTGCACGGCGAAAAGATCGACATCATTGACTTCTCGGAGGACCCGGCCCAGTTCGTCGGCTATGCCCTTTCCCCGGCGAAGGCGCTGCGGGTGGAGGTCGTCGACGCGGCCACCCGGACGGCCCGGGTCACCGTGCCCGACTTCCAGCTCTCGCTGGCGATCGGCCGGGAGGGGCAGAATGCCCGGCTCGCTGCCCGACTCACCGGCTGGCGCATCGATATCCGGCCGGACAACGAGCCGGCCGGCGTTACGGACCGGGATGCGGCCGAGGCGGGTAGCTGACCGGATACGCGTCGCCGCGCCACGAGGGGTAGACTTTGTCGTGGCCGGCCCGACGCGAACGTGTGTCGGTTGCCGTAAGCGTGTGCCGGCCGCCGAGTTGATCAGATTCGTCGCGGTCGGTTCCGGGGTTGAGCTCAGGCTCCAGCCCGATCCGGGCCGCCGACTGTCGGGTCGGGGAGCGCACTTGCATCCTGATCCGGCCTGCTTCGCGCTAGCGGAGCGGCGACGTGCCTTCGGGCGCGCGCTGCGACTCACCGGTGTTGCTGACACCGGGTTGCTGGCCGAGCACATCCGTGTGGTCTCCGTGCCGCGCGGAACGACCGATGATGTGGCTCTACCGCCGCATCACGACCCAGCAAGGTAGGACGACCCAGATGAGCACACGATGAAGTCCCTGAAATGAACAGGCTTCTAGTGCACGAGTGAGGTCGCTGCGGGTGCGCTCGCACGACCTCGAAGTGAGGAGTGCAGTGCCAGGAAAGGCCCGCGTACACGAGCTCGCAAAGGAGCTCGGGGTCGACAGCAAGACCGTTCTCGCCAAGCTCAAGGAGATGGGCGAGTTCGTCAAGTCCGCATCCAGCACGGTCGAGGCCCCGGTGGCCCGGCGGCTGCGCGGCGCCCTCGAGGAGGGTTCCGCTCCGGCGGTGTCCGCCCCGTCCGCGCCCAGTGCCCCGGCGGCCGGAGTTGCCGCCCGACCGGCTCCGTCCAGCGTGCGGCCCCAGCCGCCGCGTCGGCCCGGCCCGGCCGGGGGTGCGCCGTCCAACGCGCCCACGTCCCCGGCGCCTTTTTCGTCGCCTGAACTGCCGGCGTCCGGTCAGCCGGCGCCCGGTCCGTTCGTGCGGCCCAAGCCGCCGGCCGGTCGACCGGGCCCCACGCCCGGCCCCGTCGCCAAGCCGGCCCG
>DASWMR010000637.1:0-3645 GCA_036399635.1 Actinoplanes sp.
CGGTGACGGCGGTGGAGACGATACGGGCGAGCGGCGTCAGGCCGAGCTCGGCCGCCTTGGTGTCGCTCATGACGATGACCGCGGCGGCGCCGTCGTTCAGCGGACAGGCGTTGCCCGCGGTGACCAGGCCGTCCGGGCGGAAGACCGGTTTGAGCTGGCTGACCGCCTCGATGGTGACGCCGGCGCGGGGCCCGTCGTCGGTCGAGACCACGGTGCCGTCGGGCAGCGTGACGGGAGTGATCTCGCGCTCCCAGAAGCCGTCGGCGATCGCCTTCTCGGCGAGGTTCTGGCTGCGTACCCCGAACTCGTCCATCTCCTGCCGGGAGATGCCCCTGGCCTGGGCGAGGTTCTCGGCCGTCTGGCCCATGGTGATGTAGATGTCCGGCACCTGGCCGTCGGCGCGCGGGTCGTGCCACTGCCGGCCGCTCTCGGCGGAGGCGGCGGTGCGGGCCTGCGCGTCTGCGAAGTACGGGTTCTCCCAACCGCCGCCGACCAGGGCCGCGGCTGCCGAGGGCAGACCGTCGGAGCTGCCCCGGGCATAGCGGGAGACGGTCTCGACGCCGGCCGACAGGAAGATGTCGCCCTCGCCGGCCTTGATCGCGTGGAACGCCATCCGGGTGGTCTGCAGCGAGGATGAGCAATAGCGGGTGACCGTGGCGCCGGGCAGGCCGTCCAGGCCGAGTTTGACGCCGACCACCCGGGCCATGTTGAAGCCCTGCTCGCCCCCGGGCAGACCGCAGCCGAGGTAGAGGTCCTCGATCAGGGTGCGGTCGAGCTGCGGCACCTTGGCGAGCGCCGCCTCGATGATTGTCGCGGTGAGATCGTCGGGGCGCAGGTCACGCAGCGAGCCCTTGGCGGCGCGGCCGATCGGGGAGCGGGCGGTGGCGACGATGACAGCTTCCGGCATGAACCAACGTTAACTCGCGAGTAACTTGGTCGCGAGCGGGGATGCGTCACACGCCGGACATCGCGGCTTTCGCCACCGCCGGGTAGAGCGCGTGGGCCCAGACCCGGTAGCCGTCCGCCGACGGGTGGAAGCCGTCGTAGCAGAGCGTGCCGGCGTCCGCGCGGAACACCGCACCGGTGTCGTCGCCCAGATGCACCACCGCGCCGCCGGCGGCGAGCACCGCCTTCGCCTGCGCCTTGGCCATCCGACGGCCCAACACCCCGGCCAACTGGCGCAGCGGCGGGGCGATCGCGCGCAGTGCGCCCAGGTCGGGGCAGGTGCCGACGACCACCCGGACGCCGGCCTCACGTAGCCGGCGCACCGCCTGGCCGAGCTGGGCCGCAGACTCCTCGGGGCTGCGGATGCTTGTCGCGTCGTGCGCACCGATCAGCACCACGGCCACGTCCGGCCGGTCGCCGAGCAGCGCCCGGGCGACCTGGGTGGCCAGGTCGGACGACCGGGAGCCGGCCACCCCGACGCTGGACAGCAGCACGTGCCGCTCGCCGGAGTCTCCAGTGCCCTCGGCGAGCAGCTGGGCCAGCTGGCCGCCGACCGTCTCGGAGAGCCACTCCACGCCGACACCGACCGCCGCCGAGTCACCGAGCAGCACCAGCCGCAGGGTGGGCGCGGAGGCCTTGCCCATCGAGGTGCGCAGCGCGAGTCCCATGGTCGGCTTCGCGTACCGGCGGGCCTTCGCGGCGAGTATCTCGCCGGCCAGTAGGGCGGCTCCGCCCACCGCGCCGGCGAGCAGACCGGTCGCCGCGGTCTTGCCGATCCGTGCGTTCATCCCCGACATCTCGCCTCCCTGCGTGCCGCCGGGTCAATGATCCTCTGGGGTCCACCCTACGGCTCCAGCCGCCGACCGGCCGCTCGGAATGGTCGTTGGCGGTGCCGACGGAGCGGCCGGCCGGTGGCCGAACCAGAACCGCGGCTCGCCGAACCAGGGGTGCCGCCGCAGCTCGGCCCAGCGTCCGGCCGGACCCCCCTCGCGGCCGTCCACCCGGGTCGGGGCGACCTCGGTGCCGGCCGCCCGGACCGCCTCCTGCGCGGCCTCCTCAAGGCTCAGGACGCCCTCGGCGCCGGTCAGCGCCGGCCGGTCGTCCTCGCCGAGCACCGCGAGCAGCGTCGGCAGCACCACCGCGGCGGCCCGCGCATAGCCCTCGGCCGACGGGTGGAAGTGGTCGGCGCTGAACATCCGCACCGGGTCGGCCTCGAACATCGGCCCGAGCAGGTTGCCGATCGACACTGTGCGGCCGCCCGCCTCGACCACCGCGATGGTCTGCCCGGCGGCCAGGTCGCGGCTCCACTTGCGGGCCAGCCAGCGCAGCGGCGGCTTGATCGGCTGGACCGCACCGATGTCCGGGCAGGTGCCGACGACCACCTTGCAGCCGGCCGCGCGCAACCGGCGCACCGAGTCGCCCAGGTAGTGCACGGCTGCCGTCCGGTCCGAAGCGTGCGTGATGTCGTTGCCGCCGATCAGGATCACCGCGACGTCCGGGGCGTACTCGAGCGCGGCGTCCACCTGATAGGGCAGGCCGGATGACATGGAGCCGACCACTGCCACCCGGTGCAGCCGGACCGGTTTGTGCAGGCGCCGGGACACGCCGGTGGCGAGCAACGCACCGGGCGTTTCGCGGGGCTTGTGCACGCCGTATCCGGCGGCTGACGAGTCACCCAGAATGACCATCGTGATCGGGCGGCCACCGAACTTCGCGCCGTACAGCCCGTCGCCACGCGGCGGCGGCGCCTCGGCCAGCGGGATGATCTTGCGGGCGTCGGCGGCCTGGCGCAGCAGGAGGCCGGCCGAGAGTGCGGTCACTCCGGCCAGTGCTCCGGTCACGCCGCCGACAATCTGCCCGGCCAGCTTGATCCGGCGCCAATCCTCGGCGGTGAGCTCGATAGTGCTCACGTTCTCCCTCGCTGTCGCTCGATCGGGCAACTGCCCGGCTCCCGAGGATCGATTCCATCTCGAAGATCGGCAGCGGGCCGGGAATTCGAGGCTAACCCGCGACGGCGAGAAGCAATCATGGCGTACCCAAGTCATGCTGGAGTTGCCGAAAGGAGAACACCATGGCGAAAGCTTTGAAACGAACGGCGGCGTTCACCGCACTGGCCCGGTCACTGATGGCCGGGGCCCGCGGCGGGCCGTCGCTGAGCAAGCGGGTGGCCGCCCTGCCACGGATGCTGAAGGCGACTGCGCGCGGGCAGTACGACGGCGGGCTGCGGGTGGCGATGATGGCCGCCGCCACGGCGTACGTTGTCTCGCCGATCGACGTGATTCCGGAGGCGTTCTTCCTGCTTCTAGGGCTGGCCGACGACGCCGTGATGATCACCTGGCTGGCCGGCTCGGTGCTGGCCGAGACCGAGCGCTTCCTGGAGTGGGAGAAGGAGCGCGACCGCGTCGTCGTAGTCTGAGGTGTGCGCTATTACGACAACGTCGTCGAGATCATCGGCAACACGCCCCTGGTGAAGCTGAACAGCGTCACCGCGGGCATCCGTGCCACGGTGCTCGCCAAGGTCGAGTACTTCAATCCGGGCGGTTCGGTCAAGGACCGGATCGCCCTGCGGATGGTGCAGGACGCCGAGGAGGCGGGCCTGCTCAAGCCGGGTGGCACCATCGTCGAGCCGACCAGCGGCAACACCGGGGTCGGGCTCGCCCTGGTCGCCCAACGCCGCGGGTACCGGTGCATCTTCGTCTG
>DASWMR010000638.1:0-1616 GCA_036399635.1 Actinoplanes sp.
ACGATGACCCGGGCGCCCTGGCCGCGCAGCGACTCGGCGCAGCCCTTGCCCACGTCGCCGTAGCCGAAGATCACGCAGGTCTTGCCGGCGATCATGACGTCGGTGGCCCGGTTGATGCCGTCGATCAGCGAGTGCCGGCAGCCGTACTTGTTGTCGAACTTCGACTTGGTGACCGAGTCGTTCACGTTGATCGCCGGGAAGAGCAGCGTGCCGTTCTGCTGCATCTCATAGAGCCGGTGCACGCCGGTGGTGGTCTCCTCGGTGACGCCCTTGACGGCGGCCGCGACGCGGGTCCAGCGGCGGTCGTCGGAGCGCAGGCTGCGGGCCAGCACGCCAAGGATCACCGCATACTCCTCGGAGTCGGCGGTGTCGGCCGACGGCACCGCGCCGAGCTTCTCGAACTCGGCACCCTTGTGCACGAGCAGCGTGGCGTCCCCGCCGTCGTCGAGGATCATGTTGGGACCCTCGCCGTCCGGCCAGAGCAGCACCTGCTCGGTGCACCACCAGTACTCCTCGAGCGACTCGCCCTTCCAGGCGTAGACCGGCACACCGGCCGGCGCGTCGGGCGTGCCGTCCCGGCCGACCACGGTCGCGGCGGCGGCGTGATCCTGAGTGGAGAAAATATTGCAGGAGGCCCAGCGGACCTGGGCACCGAGCGCGGTGAGCGTCTCGATCAGGACCGCGGTCTGGATGGTCATGTGCAGCGAGCCGGTGATCCGGGCGCCGCGCAGCGGCTGCGCCGGCCCATATTCCTTGCGCAGCGACATGAGGCCGGGCATCTCATGCTCAGCCAGCTCGATCTCCTTGCGACCGAACGCGGCGAGCGACAGGTCAGCGACCTTGTAGTCGCCCTCGGCGACCGTCTGCGGACGGCTTGCCGGCAGGGTGCTGGTCATCAAAGGCTCCTGGTCTGCGAGGATTTGCGCGGTTGACTTTACGCCTCGGACGGGCGAGCCGAGGGCAACGACAAAACCTCGTCCGGTACGCCAAGTGGCACCAGAACAACCGCACAAGGGCACGCCCGGGGTACCGCGCCGCAAGCTTCCCCGGCGGCCTGGCAACCGGCGCGCGGCACGCCGGTGCACCCGGCAGCCGACGCCAACCGGATAGCGAACGGGGCGACAGGTCAAAGACCCGCCGCCCCGTTCATCCCCCCGGTTTGGTACCGCGCGCGCCCGTGGGACCCCCCGATCACCAATGACGCTGCGTGGTTATAGATTCACACTGTGCAGTCATCGCTGTCAAGCAAATCCGGAAATTTCCTATTTTGAACCCTTCCGGGGATAGCGCAGTACGCACGAGGTTGCCCGCGGGTAGCAGGTCACAGAGCCCTTGCTCTGCTCACCAATACACCGCCAACAGCCACGCCGCCAGTCACGTCGCGACAACGCGGTGTGCCACCGTTGCCTTTCGGCAGGATCGGCGCGGCCGTCAGGAACGCACTGCGGCGACGAAGACCGTGCCCGTTCCGGCCACCTTCACGCCGCCGGCGTCGGCCGGCGCGTATGCCGCGCTGCCCGCCGGGATCTCTACCGGCGTGCCGTCGATGCTCTCGCCGGCGAACGCGTCGCCGGCGGTGGTCAGGATGATCCGCGGACCGCCGGCCGGCACCTCGG
>DASWMR010000639.1:0-6735 GCA_036399635.1 Actinoplanes sp.
GGGGCCGCCGCCGAGCGCGCCCGGGTCCATGCCCGGCGGCAACTGCGGCATGCCGCCGGGGAAGCCGGCGCCTCCGCCCGGCAGCCCGCCGGCGCGCGGCCGACTGGTGCCGCCCTTGGTGCCCTTGCGCTTGTTCTTCGGGCTCTTGGTGGCCTTGCGACGGCCGCCGCCGGGCAGGCCCATCATGCCGCTCATCTGCTTCATCATCTTCTGCGCGTCGACGAAGCGGTTGATCAGCTGGTTGACGTCCATCACGGTGACGCCGGAGCCGTTCGCGATGCGGGTCCGGCGGGAGCCGTTGAGGATCTTCGGGTTGGTGCGCTCCTGCGGGGTCATCGAGCGGATGATCGCGGTGACCCGGTCGAAGTGGCTGTCGTCGAGCTCGGCCAGCTGGTCCTTCATCTGGCCCATGCCCGGCATCATGCCGAGGATGTTGGCGATCGGGCCCATCCGCCGCACGGCGATCAGCTGGTCGAGGAAGTCTTCCAGGGTGAACTGCTCACCGGCGAGCAGCTTGCCGGTCATCTTCTCTTTCTGGTCCTCGTCGAAGGCCTGCTCAGCCTGCTCGATGAGGGTCAGCACGTCGCCCATGCCGAGGATCCGACTGGCCATCCGGTCGGGGTGGAAGAGGTCGAAGTCTTCCAGCTTTTCACCGGTGGAGGCGAACAGGATCGGCTGGCCGGTGACGTGCCGGACGGAGAGCGCGGCACCACCGCGGGCGTCACCGTCGAGCTTGGAGAGCACCACGCCGGTGATGCCGACGCCGTCGCGGAACGCCTCGGCGGTCTGCACCGCGTCCTGGCCGACCATCGCGTCGATGACGAAGATGACCTCGTCCGGGTTGACCGCGTCGCGGATGTCACGGGCCTGCTGCATCATCTCGGCGTCGATACCGAGGCGGCCCGCGGTGTCGACGATGACGATGTCCTTCGCCGTCCGCGTGGCGTGCTCGATCGAGTCCTTCGCCACCTGGACCGGGTTGCCGACGCCGTTGCCGGGCTCCGGCGCGTACGCGTCGACGCCGGCCCGGCCGGCTAGCACCTGCAGCTGGGTGACCGCGTTCGGGCGCTGAAGGTCGGCGGCGACCAGCAGCGGCTGGTGGCCCTGCCCCTTGAGCCAGCGGGCGAGCTTGCCGGCCAACGTCGTCTTACCGGAACCCTGCAGACCGGCCAGCATGATCACGGTGGGCGGCTGCTTGGCGAACTGCAGCCGGCGCCCCTCGCCACCGAGGACCGTGATGAGCTCGTCGTGCACGATTTTGATGATCTGCTGGGCCGGGTTCAGTGCCTGGGAGACCTCGGCGCCGCGCGCCCGCTCCTTCAGGTTGAAGATGAAGGACTTGACCACGGGCAGCGCGACGTCGGCCTCCAGCAGCGCGAGACGGATCTCGCGCGCGGTGGCGTCGATGTCGGCATCGGTGAGCTTGCCCTTGCTCCGGAGCTTGTCGAAGATCCCGGACAGGCGGTCACTCAAAGAGTCAAACACGGTGCGCTGGTCCCTAAAGTCGGCTTTGCCCGTTGGTCAAAGGAGCGTGGCGTTGACCGCCAGCCTAGCCGCCCGGGCCCCGAGCCGTCGGGCCGAGGCTCAGCGGTTGCGCATCCGGTAGGTCTTCGACGCAACAGCCTTGCCCATCAGGTCCTGGTGGTTCGATCCGTCCCGGTCCACGATGCCTCAGCCGGTCAAGCCTGCCCATCGCCGGTAACCCTGAGCACCCCCGTAAGGGTTCGGGTCCCGCGTTCCCCAGGCGCAACTCCGGCAAATCCCGTATACCGGCCTTATCAGGCGTGACAGAAAGTGCATCTATGGCGGGACAGGACGGATGTACGTCCCGATATCGACCGCAACCTGGAGTCCCGACGGGCCGTTGAGGGTCAGTGACCGCGGCAACCGCCGGGCGCGCTCGCGGTCGTCGGTCACGGACCCCCGGCGGAAGGACGAAGGCGTGCCCATGCGGCGGATCCTGCGACTCACGCCCTGGCCCCTGCGACGCCGCATACTGCGGCAGGTACAGCGCCATGTGCTTCCCCGCCTCTCCGCCGACCGGCGGCTGCGCACCGCCCGGCAACTGGTTCCGCTCGGCCCGCCGCCCCGGCTCACCGTGAGCGCGGCGACCCTGAAGGTCCGCACGGCAGACGGCCGGGTGCTCGCCCGGTGTGCGACGGCGGCGACTCCCGCGGGCGTACGCCGAGAGAACCTGCACCGCGTCGTCGACGCACTCCGGGCGGCCGGCGTCGAGTGGTTCCGCGTACCGGTGGACTCGCTCACGCGTACGGCCGTAGCAGTGCTTGACGAAGAGCGGGACCGCGTCCTCGCCGTACTGGAAACGCTGAGATTGACCGAGGCCGGGCGGTTGGAGATCGTCCGGCCGATCGGCCGCTCCGGCCGGCGCGCCCGCCGCACCGCGACCGTGCTGCGGATGAGCTGGCCGGTCACCGACCCGGCGGGCAGCCTGGTGCTCGGCCCGGACTACGGCTGCGAGATCGAATTCTGGCGGACCGCGGACGGCGTGCTGACCGGGCCGCGGAGCAACCCGGTCGCCGACGTGGTGCCCGCGGACGAGCCGGTGGTGACCGCGCCGGAGCCGGTCTTCGGCGGGTTCTGCGAGCCGGCCGACCACACCCTGTCCCGCACCCGCGCGGTATTCACGATGGTCAGTCCGGACCGGGTCGCGTTCGGCATCGACGTCGTCTACACCTGGGTGGACGGCGGCGACCCGGTGTGGCGCGAGCGCAAGGCCCGGGCGCTGCGCGAGAACGGCTGGGTGACCGGGGTCAGTGAGATGGCGGCGAACGAGTCCCGCTACGTCTCCCGGGACGAGTTGCGGTATTCGCTGCGGTCCCTGCACGCCTTCGCACCCTGGATCCGGCACGTCTACCTGGTCACCGACGACCAGGTGCCGGCCTGGCTGGACACCACCCGGCCGGATCTCACCGTGGTCTCGCACCGGGAGATCTTCGGCGACACCGGGCGGCTGCCGACCTTCAACTCGCAGGCGATCGAGTCCCGGCTGCACCGCATCCCGGGCCTGTCCGAGCACTTCCTCTACCTGAACGACGACGTCTTCCTGGGCCGGCCGGTGGCCCCCGAGTTGTTCTTCACGCCGGGCGGCCTGACCCGGTTCTTCCCATCCTCGACACTGGTCGACTCGGCACCGGCCCGGCCGGACGACCCGCCGGCCGACTCGGCCGGAAAGAACAACCGGCGGCTGATCCAGCAGGCCTTCGGACGGGTGCTGACCCGCAAGATGAAGCACACCCCGCATCCGTCGCAGCGCAGCGTGCTGGCCGAGATCGAGGTGCGATTCGCCGAGCAGGTCGAGTCGACCGCGCGCCACCAGTTCCGGCACCCGGACGACATCGCACTGCTCTCCTCGCTGCAGCAGTACTACGCCTACCTGACCGGGCGGGCCGCGCCCGGTCAGATCGAGTACCTCTACACCGACCTGGCCGACGAGGGCACGCCGTTCCGCCTGGCCCGGCTGCTGCGGCACCGGCACCTGGACGCGTTCTGCCTCAACGACACCAACTCGGACGCGGCGGCGGCACCCGAGCAGGCCCAGTTGCTGGCCGAGTTCCTGCCCTCGTACCTGCCGTTCCCGTCGCCCTGGGAACTGGCGACACCGCGCCCGGTGACGACCCCGATCACTGCGACGCGTACGCCGGTGGTGGCTCGGCAGGGCACCCGGGCAGCCGGCGGCCCGCTCCAGCCGGACCTCGCGCAGCCCTCGGACGCCGCCTGACTTCCTTCGCCCTTATTCAAGGAGAAATTTCATGATTTATGATGTTGTTGTTCTCGGGCTCGGGTACGTCGGGCTTCCGCTTGCGCAGCAGGCCACCCGGGCCGGATTGCGGGTCCTCGGCTTCGACGTCAACGCCGGCGTCGTCGCCTCGCTCGGCGATGGCCGCTCGCACGTGGACGATCTGAGCGACGCCGACATCGCCGAGATGACCGCCGGCGGCTTCCGTGCCACCACCGACGAGGCGCTGATCGGCACCGCGACCACCGCGGTGATCTGCGTGCCCACCCCGCTCGCCGAGGGCGACGGCCCGGACCTGCGCGCCGTCGTCGGCGCGACCGAGGCGATCGGCCGCAACCTGCGCGCCGGCATGCTGGTCGTGCTGGAGTCCACCACCTACCCGGGCACCACCGACGAGGTGGTCCGCCCGCTGCTCGAGAAGCTGTCCGGGCTGACCGCGGGCATCGACTTCCACCTGGCGTTCTCGCCGGAGCGGATCGACCCGGGCAACGCACAGTTCGGCCCCCGCAACACCCCGAAGGTGGTCGGCGGCTACACGGCCGCCTGCACCGACCGGGTGGCTGCCTTCTACGGCCGGTTCATCGACACCGTGGTGCGCACCAAGGGCACCCGGGAGGCGGAGACCGCGAAGCTGCTCGAGAACACCTACCGGCACGTCAACATCGCGCTGGTCAACGAGATGGCCCGGTTCTGCCACGAGCTCGGCATCGACCTCTGGGACGTGATCCACGCGGCCTCCACCAAGCCGTTCGGCTTCCAGGCGTTCTACCCCGGCCCCGGGGTGGGCGGGCACTGCATCCCGATCGACCCGAACTACCTGTCGCACAACGTCCGCAGCAAGCTCGGCTACCCGTTCCGCTTCGTCGAGCTGGCCCAGGAGATCAACGCGACGATGCCCGACTACGTGGCCCGGCGCGCGCAGAACCTGCTGAACACCGACGGCCAGGCGGTGCACGGCGCGACGATCCTCCTGCTCGGAGTCACCTACAAGGCGAACATCGCCGACCAGCGCGAGTCGCCGGCCACCCCGCTGGCCCGCCAGCTCGCCGCCCTGGGCGCCACCGTGAACTACCACGACCCGCACGTGCCGACCTGGCACGTCGGCGACGTGGAAATCACCCGCACCGACGACCTGGAGGGCGCCGCCGCCTCCGCCGACTTGGTGATCCTGGTGCAGCACCACCGCGAATACGACGCCGACCACCTGGCCGGCGTGGCCAAGCGCTTCTTCGACACCCGAGGCGTAACCACAGTGACCGAGGCCCACCGCCTCTGACCACCGCAGAGTGTAGGGCCCGCGCGCTCGGCCCTACACTCTTCGTTGATCTTGTTGATCTGGGCTCGCCCGGGCGAGCTCCACAAGATCGCCGGAGCCGCGACCGATCAGCGAGTGTGGAAGGTCCAGCGGGAGTTCAGCGTGTAGTTGACTATCGGGATGGCGACCAGAGCGACCGCCTGCACCAGCGGA
Organism: Actinoplanes sp.; assembly: GCA_036399635.1. Classification (GTDB taxonomy): domain Bacteria; phylum Actinomycetota; class Actinomycetes; order Mycobacteriales; family Micromonosporaceae; genus Actinoplanes. Next base: position 5,226 of record DASWMR010000639.1, read on the forward strand.
TAAGGCCCGGCGAGGAACTCGGTGCCGATCGTGAGGACCGCGGTGTTCAGCAGGAAGGCGATCGCCGTCACGGTCAGGAAGCGGCTACCGGCCACGGCGTGCGCCGCACCCGAGCGAAAAACCCAGGCATGCTGCAGCGCGTACGAGACCAGGATGCTCGCCACGAACCCCGCCGTCGACGCCACCACGGGCCGGAAGTGCAGCCCCTCGGCCAGCACCAGCCCGACCCCGAAATGAGTGGCCGCACTGGCCCCGCCACTGATCCCGTAGCGGACCAGCCGACTCCGCAGCACCCGCTGCACCGGCGAGTTCCGTCCCGAGACAACCGCCCCCGGCCTCACAGGCTCCGCCGGCAGAACGGCTCGCCGTACAGCTGCACGGTGGCCATGTCGAGGCTCAGGTCGAGCCGCTCGGCGGGCATCAGCGTGGCGAACCGGTCGCGCAGCCCGCACCGCCGGGCATCGCCGGCGTCCGAATAGTCGAACTGGGCCACCTCCGCGGCGATCGCGTTGTCGATCAACGCCGCGGGAGTGCCGTTCGCCCGTCCGGTGTAGGCCTGGTTGGCCGCCGCCGACCCCGCGCAGAGCAGCGCGAGCCCGGCCATCGACACCCGCTGGACGACCAGCCCGCTCCAGCCCGCGAGCACCCCCACGACCAGCAGCGCCCCGCCGGCCGCGAGGGAGGCGCTGGCCGAGGAGCCCCACGCCGCGCCGAGCACCAGCAGCGTCGCACCGGTCGCCGCGAGCCCGACCGCCGGCCGGCGGTCCACGCCGGGCAGCCGGTCCAGCTCGCCGATCGCCCGCCAGCTCAGCAGCCCGAATGCGACCACCGCCAGGGCCACCACGATCGGGCTGGGCCCGGCTGCCTCCCGCGTCGCGGTGCCCCACTGCAGCGGGGGCAACCAGGTGACGAGCCGGCCGGGCAGCTGGCCGGGCGCGAGCAGCCCCGGGCAGATGCCCGCACAGGACGCGCGGATCAGCAGCCGGGCCGCGACGAGGACCGGGAGGAAACCGAGCCAGAGCGGGCCCACCGACCGGGCCAGGCGCATCATCGCGGCCCGGTCGAGCCGGTTGCGCACCAGCACCGCCACTGTGGCCAGGGGAAGTGCCAGCGCCGCCCGCTCGTCCAGAATGGCCAGTGCCGCGCCGACGGCCAGCGCGGGCGCGGCCCGGAGCCGGTCCCGGCAGACCCGGGCGGCCACCCCGAGCACCAGCGCGGCGATCAGGAAGTGGTATCCGCCGGCGAGCGCGGTCGCGCTGGCCGGCAGGCACGCAGCCACCGCGAACGGGACCAGCGCGACCGGCCGGGCCGGCGGCGCGGCGAACATCGGGCCGCGCGCGGTGACCGCCTCGGCGAACACCACCGCGGCCCCGGTCAGGACCACCGCGGCCAGCAGCGCGATCAGCCGCAGCGCGATCCCGGTGGGCAACCGGAGGAACTCCACCAGCAGGTAGGCGGCGACGTCCAGCGTCCACTCCACGATCCGGCCGAGTGGCCGGAACGAGCCGAG
>DASWMR010000640.1:0-7997 GCA_036399635.1 Actinoplanes sp.
TGAGCAGCCAGCCCATGTCCTGCATGGTGGGGGGCCTGGTCACTGTTTGCTCTCCTTAGCCTGGGGGGCGGCGTTCTCGGCAGTGCCGTCCGTCCGCCCTCGTTGCACCCCTCGGTGGTACGCGGACAACAGACCACGTACCTCGTCGGGGCTGCGGCGGTTCTGGTTGCGCGGCCCCGCCTGGACGCCGCCCGGGACGAGCTGCGCCTGCGGCACGCGTTTGGGAAGCCCGGACCGTGTGGTGCCGGCATCGACCGGTTCGGCCGCCGCGATCGCCCGCTGCCATCCTTCGTCCGCCGCGGTCCGCCATCGATCTTCGCCGGTTGCCCGAGGCTCGTCCGCCCCACTCTCAGCCGCCCGACTCTCAGCCGCCCGAGTCTCAGCCGCCCGACTCTCACCCGCCCGGGTGTCATCAGCCACCCGGGACTGATGCGCTGGGGACGGGCCCGTCCGAGGCCTCGGAACCGCCGACGAAGATCCGTTGTGCAAAGTACCGACCGGGGCCGACCCGACGGCGCCCACCGTCGGCGCCTGACCCACGGGAGCCGGCCGCGTGGGCAGCGGAGAAACGGGTCGCGCGGATGCGGGAGGGGCTGACACTCCAGGGGCGGATGCGGGAGGGGCAGTGACCGGCTCGGCGGACTCCCGCACCGTCGAGTTCGGCGGCGGCGCGTACCCGGCGGTCGGCATTCCCCACTCCTCCGGGCTGGACCCGTCGTGATTGCGAAACCAGCTCTGCTGCATCTGCACGAAGATCGGCGACTCGGATCGCTCCTCGCGCGGCCCGGCGGGCGGCGCCGAGGCCGGCACCGTCGGCATCGCGGCGAGTGCCGCACCCCAACCGTTGTTCTCCCGCTGGGCGGGCACCACCGGTACGCGGACCGGCACCGGTGCGCTCGGGACGGCAGCCGCCGGCGCGGGGGGCATCGCCATCGGAGACGGCGGCGCGCTCACCGCGTCGATCGTCCGGCCCACCCGGCTGGGCAGCGGGGGCCGGTCCGCGGTGGGCCGCACCTTCTGGTCGGGTCGGGCCGGCGGTCGCTGCGACGGGAAGGCCGGCAACGCGGGGTGCACAAGCTGGGTCACCGTCTCGGGCTCGTGATGGCGCCACGGCTCCGGCGCGAGGGCCGGCATCGGGGTGGCGGTGGTGGTGAGCGGAGCCGGCGAGTCCCAACTGCCGTTCTGCGGGTTCCCCCAGTCGGCCATCAGGCTGCGCGGTTGCCTGTCGTTGAGCCGACTCGGCAGCACCACAATGCTGCCCGGCAGCGTCATCTGGGCGACCGTGCCGCCCTCAGCGTTGGCCCGCAACTCGACTCGGATGCCGTAGCGGGAGGCGAGCCGGCCGACCACGGCCAGACCCATCAGCCGGAACGCGGCCACGTCGACACCGGGCGGCTCGGCCAGCCGCCGGTTGAGCTGGTCCATCTGCTCCTCGGACATGCCGAGGCCACGATCCTCCACCTGGATCACCAGGTAGTCGCGGATGCGCCGGGCGTCGGCCACCACGATGGTGTTGGGCGGGGAGAACCGGGTGGCGTTGTCGAGCAGTTCGGCGATCATGCGAACGACGTCGTTGACGGCCACCGCGGCGACCAGGACATCGGTGTCGATTGTGCCGAACTCGACCCGGTTGTAGAGCTCGACCTCGGACTGCGCGGCCCGCAGCGCGTCGACCAGCAGCGCGTCCTCGCGGCGCGGGGGGCTGGAGTCGGCACCCGCGAGCACCAGCAGGTTCTCGTCGTTGCGGCGCATCCGGGTGGCCAGGTGGTCGAGCTCGAAGAGCCGGGCCAGGCGCTTCGGGTCCTCCTCGGTGCGCTCGATCAGGTCGAGCTCGCCGATCATCCGGTCGACCAGCGACTGACTGCGCCGGGCCAGGTTGAGGAACATGGTGGAGACGCTGGTGCGCAGCGCGGCCTGCTCGGCCGCGATCCGGACCGCCTCGCGGTGGACCACGTTGAACGCCTGGGCGACCTGGCCGACCTCGTCGCGGGTGTTCAACCGGATCGGGTCGCGGACCTGCCGGACGATGTCCTCGGCACCACCCTCGCCCAGGTTGCGGGCGTCGCGCAGCCGGGCCACCACCTCGGGAAGGTCGCGGTTGGCCACCGCGAGCGCACCCTCGCGCAGCCGGCGCAAGGCCAGGTTGAGCGAGCGGGCGAGGATCACGGCGAGCGCGATCGCGAGGATCAGCACGAGCAAGACGAGGGCGGACTCGACCGCGGCCTGCCGGACGACCGCGTCCCGGTCGGCGCCGGCCAGCCGGACGTTCTGCGCCTCAAGCTGCTGCTCGGCGAAGCGCATCAGGTCGACCACCGCGCCGAACGCCTCGGTGATGTCCTCCGCCGGCACGGCAACCCCCCGGGCGAGGGCGGTGGACACCTGGTCGACGAGGTTGACCGCGTCACCGGTGACCACCGAATCCACCAACTGCCGTTGTTTCGGCGTGGCGACCGCGGAGAACGAGAGCAACGCCTCCTGCTGGCGGGTCTGCGCGGCGATGAAGGCGGTGCGCTGCTCGGCGCTGAGGTCGTCGGAGACCCGGGCCGAGTACGAGATGGCCTCCTGCTCGGCGGCACCGGCCTTGGCCGCGGCGAAGGCGCCGACCGCCCGCAGGCTGTCACCGACCTCGCCGTCGCCGGAGTACTGGCTGACCGTCTCGCCGTAGCCGACCAGGTCGGCGATGATCACGCCGTACCGGGACACCGCCTCGGCGACCGCGATGCCGTCCCGCTTGCTGACCTGGGTGCGCATGCCGTCGATCGTTTCCAGGTGATCGTCGATCAGCACCAGACGGGCCTGCACGGCGGTCGGCGGGTCGGACAATTTCCGCCGGTTGTCGCGGTACTCCGTGATCCGCGTGTCGGTGGCGCTGATCACCGACTTGTACGCGTCCTCCGGAGCCGCCGGACCAGCCAGGTACGTCGCCGCGGCCATCTGCTCGACGTGCAGCCATTGGGTGAGAGCGGAGATGTCCGTACCTAGCTGGGTGAGCTTCTCCACCTGACCGGCCGCCGCGGCCCGGCGCCCGACGTCGAAGAGGCGAACCCCAGCGAGCGCGATCACCGCCGTGAGCGGCACGATCAGGATGAGTGCCAGCTTGGCCCGGATCCGCACGTCACGCAGACGTGGGAACACACCACGACGCGTCAACTGGGCCGAAGATCCGGTGCTCACGACTTCTCCTCCGTGGTCTTCCGTTTCTCCTCGCCCGCCTGAAGCCTGCGGCTCCGGAATTCCATCAGAATGGACATTGGTTTGGGAAGCCTGGATCGGCCCGGGGCGAGTTCAGCGCCGGGCTGCGAATCGTTCTTTCGGCTCTACATTCGACCCCAACGGGGCGTTGACGTGCGTGAATATTGCACAGACCACTATCGGTGATCAACCGGTGACGCAACACCCTCAAGATTCCAACCATTATGTGGGACGGTCATCCCGCGCCTGCGACGAAGCCCGCTTGACCAGGGACCTTCACGTTGGCAAGGTTTGGCGCGATCGAACGGACACATTGTCCGGCTCGGCCCGGCCCGGCACAGACACCGTTGCAGTCGGCGATTCCCGCCTTCCCGCCCTCCTAGGAGGCACCGCAGTGCGGCTCCCCCGCCTCGTCACGGCATCCGCCGTGACCTCGATGCTGCTCATCGCCGGCTCGGCCGGTTGCACCTCGGACCACGACGAGACGGGCACCACCGGTACGGTCGTGATCGGCGCGGACCTGGACAGTTCGTCCACGGTGGACAAGGCGTACGCCCGGGCCCTGGAGTTGCGGATCGAGCAGGTCAACGCATCCGGGCAGCTCGGCAACCAGAAACTGGTGCTGCGCACGTGGGACAACCACGCCGATCCGACCGCCTCGCTGCGCAACATCAGCGCCTTCGCGGACGACCCGGCGATCGGCGCGGTGGTGACCGGTTCCTGTGACGAATGCGTGGTCGGCGCGGCCAAGACGATCAACGACAAGCAGCTCCCGACCATCGCACTGGCCGCCGCCGACGACGTCACCACGCCGGTCACCGAGCGCCGCTACGTCTTCAAGCTGGGGCCGAACTCGGCCGACAGCGCCGCCGCTCTGATCGCCGAGTTGACCCGGCTGAAGACCACGAACGTGGCAATCCTCTACTCCGACGATCTCTACGGACGAGGTAGCCGTAACGCCGTACGGGCCGCGCTGGAGAAGACCGACATCCAGATCCGGACGACCCGGGCGATCAAGCCGACCGCCGACGACATCAGCGAGACGGTCAGCGCGGTCAGCGCCGTGAAGCCGGCCGCGCTGCTCGTGCTTACCGCGCCGGAGCAGGCCACCCTCGCCGCCACCAGTGCAAAGACCGCGGGCTACACCGGCCGCATCTTCTTCGACGCCGCGGCCGCCAGCGACCTGTTCATCGCGCCGGCCGCCGCCGCGGCCACGAACGACACCACCATGGTGTTCACCCAGATCCTGGCGATCGACGACGTGATCGCCACCACCCCGGCGAAGTCGTCGCGCAAGCAGTGGTTCCGGGACTACACGTCGCGCTACGGCAGCTACTCCGGCGTCGCGGCGTTCGGCGGGGACGCCATCGACCTGATCGCCGACGCGGTCGCCCGGGTCGGCGCGGACCGCGACCGGATCCGCGACATCCTCGAGACGTCCCAGACCGACGGTCTGTCCGGGCCGATCCGCCTCACCCCGGACAACCACTCGGGCCTGATGCCGCAGGCGCTCACCCTGCTGGTGGCGCGGGCCGGCCGCTGGCGGCTCGCCTCGTGATCCGGATCGACGCGGTCTCCCGGACGTTCACCGGCCGCTCCGGCACGGTGGAGGCGCTGCGCGACGTCAAGTTCGAGGTCGCCGACGGCGAGTTCGTCGCCGTGGTGGGCCGCTCCGGCTGCGGCAAGTCGACCCTGCTCCGGCTGATCGCCGGGTTGCTGCCGGCGACCTCGGGCCACATCGAGGTGGCCGGTCAGACGGTCGTGAAGCCGCGCCGGGACGTCGCCATGATGTTCCAGCGGCCGGCGTTGCTGCCCTGGCGATCGGTGCTGGACAACGTGCTGCTGCCGGTGCAGATCTTCGGTTGGCGGCGCTCGGACTACCGGCACCGGGCCCACGAGCTGCTGGCCCTGACCGGGCTGACCGGTTTCGAGAAGCGGCTGCCGCACGAGCTCTCCGGCGGCATGCAGCAGCGGGTCGCGCTCTGCCGGGCGCTGATCGGCAAGCCCCGGGTGATGCTGATGGACGAGCCGTTCTCGGCGCTCGACCCGCTGATCCGCGAGGAGTTGTCGGTCGAGCTGCAACGCGTCCACATGGAGCAGGAGGCGACGACGGTGTTCGTCACCCACTCCATCGACGAGGCGGTGCTGCTGGCCGACCGGGTGGTAGTGCTGAGCCCGCGCCCGGGCCGGGTCCGCGAGATCATCGAGGTGCGCATCCCCCGGCCCCGGGCCCTCGGACGCACCGCTCACCTCGACGAGGTGGCTCGATGCAGTGCCGAGTTGCACGACCTCCTGAAGGCATGATCAGGTCACCCTGAGTCACCCAGAGAAAGAGATCATCCTCGATGTCCCAGGCGCGGCATTTGCGACCCCTTAAGAATGCGGCCCGGAGTTGAGCGGCCCGGCCGGCATTCCGTACCGTGCCTGGCATGGCATTTCGGACCTGGGCGAAACTCACGGGGATCACCGTTGGCGCGGCCGCGCTGGCCGGCGCGAGCCAGCTCGGCCTGGCGTACGGTCTCGGCATTCTGCGGCTGACCCGTGTCCTCGAGGTCACCACGCGTGACCAGTGGACCGCCCAACTGTCCTGGGCGGCGTGGATCGCGATGACCGCCGCGACGGTCGGCGCGATGACCGGCCGGGCATACCTGCCCCGACCCTCCGGCGTCGGCACCCGGATAGGCATGGCCGTAGCGGCGGCCCTCGGCGCCGCCATCGTCGTGCCGCTGACCATGCAGCCCGCGCGCAGCGGGCAGGTCGCCGGCGTGCACCCGGCCTTCGTGATCGGCGTCTGCGCTGCCCTGGGTGCGGTGGTCGGCGGCTTCGCGGCGTACGCGGCCCTCAGCCGTGCGGCGTCCCGGTGGGGCCTGGCCGCCGTCGGGACCGCCATCTGGATCATTGCGGTGATTTCGGTCGGCCCGTCGCTCGCCGGCGCCGACTCGCTGCCGGCTCGCCTCGGCGTCCTCGACGCCGCATTCCTGGACGAGTCGCTGACCCCGCGGACCGCCCTGCTCACGATGCCGCTGCTCGCGCTGGTCAGCGGCGCCCTTCTCGGCTGGAACGCGCGCCGTCGGGGGATGTCCACCTTGACCATCGCGCTGGCCGGGCTGCCCGGACCGGCGCTGCTGACAGTCGCCTACCTGATCGCCGGGCCGGGCGAGGGCGCGGACCGCTACCAGGCGGTGCCCTACTGGGGGGCGATGACCGCGGCCGGCGCCGGGGTGCTCGGCTCGGTCCTCACTGCCGTGCTGCGCCGCGGCCCGGCGACCGACGGCACCTGGGCCCGGCCCGAGCCGAGTAAGCCGACCCCGGACCGTCCGCCGCTGCCCAAGCGGGACGCGAGGCCGGAGTCCGCGATTGCCCGCGCGGCGGTGGACGGCGCCGTCCAGCGCCCGGACGAGAAGCCGCGCCCGCCGCAGGCCGCGGCCATCCCGATGGCCGGCGCGACGCCGTTCGACGGTTTCACGCCGGTGCAGGCCAAAACCCAGCCGGCCCAGACTCAGGCCGCCCAGCCTCAGGCCGCCCAGCCTCAGGCCGCCCAGACTCAGGCCGCCCAGACTCAGCCGGCCCAAACCCAGCCGGCGAAAGCCGGGCGGCCGAAGGCCCGGCGGGAGCCGACAGCGATCAGCCCGCCACTGCCGAACCCCCAGCCGGTCAGCGCCCCGCTCCCACGGCCGAAGCCGGCCCGCAATCGCCCGCAACAGCCAGCGTCCCGGGACGGCGATATCGCCGATTGGGTCAGCGGCCTGGGCGGCCCACACTAAGACCAGAATTCACCCTCACGCAGCTTGGGTTGGTTCTCCTGGCCGTACGCGCAGGACAACTACACCGGGGAATCAGCCGGCCCCAGCGGCACATAGACTTTGCTCCCGCCGGCCACGAACTCCGACGACTTCTGCCCCATCCCGGCGGCCCGCAGCTCGTGGCTGATCTTCATCGAGCAGAACTTCGGCCCGCACATCGAGCAGAAGTGCGCGGTCTTCGCCGGCGCCGCCGGCAGGGTCTGGTCGTGATAGTCCCGCGCGGTCTCCGGGTCGAGCGCCAGGTTGAACTGATCCTCCCAGCGGAACTCGAACCGTGCCTTGGACAGCGCGTCGTCCCACTCCTGCGCACCGGGATGCCCCTTGGCCAGGTCGGCCGCGTGCGCCGCGATCTTGTAGGCGATCATCCCGGCCTTCACGTCCTGCTTGTCCGGCAGGCCCAGGTGCTCCTTCGGGGTGACATAGCAGAGCATCGCGGTACCGAACATGCCGATCATCGCCGCCCCGATCGCCGAGGTGATGTGGTCGTAGGCCGGCGCGATGTCGGTGGTCAGCGGCCCGAGGGTGTAGAACGGCGCGCCACCGCACAGCTCAACCTGCAGATCGACGTTCTCCTTGATCTTGTGCATCGGCACGTGGCCCGGCCCCTCGACCATCACCTGCACGTCGTGTTCCCAGGCCCGGTGAGTGAGCTCGCCCAGCGTGCGGAGTTCGGCGAACTGCGCCTCGTCGTTGGCGTCCGCAATGGACCCCGGCCGCAGCCCGTCGCCCAGCGAGAACGTGATGTCATAGTCCGCGAATATCCGGCAGAGTTCGTCGTAGTTCGTGTAGAGGAAGTTCTCCTCGTGGTGCGCCAGGCACCAGGCCGCCATGATCGAACCGCCGCGTGACACGATCCCGGTGACCCGTTCCGCGGCCAGCGGCACATGCGACAGCAGCACCCCGGCGTGGATCGTCATGTAGTCGACGCCCTGCTCGCACTGCTCGACGAGCGTGTCCCGGAACACCTCCCAGGTGAGGTCCTCGGCCCGGCCGTCGACCTTC
>DASWMR010000641.1:0-5896 GCA_036399635.1 Actinoplanes sp.
TGGCGTCCGGCTGGTGCCGCGCTCGTGGCACCCCGATCAGCGAGCGGCTGATGGTGGTCGAGCAAGACGCGACGTGGCCCCAGAATCAGACGCCGACTCGCGTGGCGACGGTGTTCCGCGTTGTGGACGCAAAGGTCACGGCTGCGCTGCGGCTGCCGGATCTGAGGTCTGCTCTGGACCTGGCTTACATCTGTCGTGAAATGGCCGCGACCGAATGAGCGCGCCCGGGCCGGGGCAACTTTTGTTCGGTTTCGTGCGGCATTGGTCGCGTCGTTCAACCGTAGACGACGCTTCCGTCGCCGAGCAGGGGCGGCTCATCTTGGTGACGGAGGCCGTGGCTGCACTGGCCGGCCGTGCGGAGCCTGCGACGGTGAACGCGGTCGCGCAGGAGATTGGTATCGATCAGAGTGGTGCGTCGCGACTGATCAGGAGCGCGGTTGACGCCGGCTACTTGACGATGACCATGGCACCCTCGGATGGCCGCAGACGCGAGGCCGCTGTCACGCCTATCGGGCACACCGTCCTGCGGCAAGCCCACGTATGGCAGGAGCGGATGTTCGATGAGTTGACCGCGGGATGGAGCCAGCAACGACGCGACGATTTCCAGAGCGCCATGGCCGATCTCGTTGCACGGTCTCACGCGATCGGCGGATCAGCCACGCCGATGGGCCGTTGACGGTCGACGGTCGACGGTCGACGTCGACGGTCGACGGTCGCCGTGCTCCGTGCGGTCGATCATCGGGCGCTGCCAATTCCGGGACAGCTTTGAATTCTTAAGGGTGCGTAAGGCGCAACGGCGAATTTGTCGGCTCGGTCTCTCTCGTCCGCCGCAAGGCTGCGGTTTGCGCCGAAAGGCAGCTTGGGCAGCCGTACCGGGGCGCGAGGGCGGTGCGGGAACGCCGCGAGCTTGGGTTCCGACCGCGAGCACGGCGTGCCACGAGAATGGGGGAGCTGACCGCGAGCGCGGCGTGGCCGCGATCTTGGGGTTCTGACGGCCAGCAGGACGCGCAGCGAGCGTGGGGCTCTGACCGGGGCCCGACAGCCCGGCCGCGCTGTCGAAGTGAGCGTTGAACCTGGGGTTCGGCGTGCCGGGGTGCACATGGATCAGGCCGACCCCTTGCCGGGGGTCGGCCTGATCGTTGTGCTGGATGTTCGCCTGCTGTGGTGCGTGGTGCTTACTTCAGGTACGAAGCCAGCGGGATGTTCTGCTCCTTGAGCGCGGTGGCGACCAGGCCGGCGATCTGCGCGGCGCCGGCGGCCTCGAAGTGGGTGTGGTCGTTGCAGAAGAACGCACCCACCGCACCGGTGGTGTAGTCGCCGGTGTTCGGGCACAGCTTCAGGGTGTTGTAGAGCGCGATGCTGCGGGTGTGCAGGTCGATCACCGGCACGCCGGCGGAGGTGGCTACGGCCTTCGTCTCGGTGACGAAGCCGCGGTTGCCGACGGCCGTGCTGCCGCTGCAGGTGATCGCGGCGACCGGGGTCACCAGGACCGGGGTGGCACCGCGCGCCTTCGCGGCGGCGACCATCACGTTCAGCAGCTCCTGGAAGCGGGCGGTGCCGACGTGGCGGGGGCACGTCGTGTCGCCGTCATTGATGCCGAACTGGACGAACAGGTAGTCGCCGGCCTGCATGCCGGTCGTCGCGTTCGTCATGGCGGTCCAGCGGGCGTTCAACGTGTTCGCGCTGAGCGTGCACTCACCGTTGGAGCCGATGGTGCTGGAGACCACGCCGTCGTACAGCCAGGTCTGGATGCTCCGGCCGCCCACCGCGCTGTTCTGCAGCGTGACGTCGGTGTTGAAGTACGGCAGGAACTGGCTGCCCCAGCCGATCGGGCAGGCGCTCGCGTTCATCATCGTCGAGTCACCGGCCATCCAGATCTTGATCTGGTCGGCGGCGGGCGCCGCGGTCGGTGCCGGCGTCGCCGACGTCGACGGCGTGGGCGACCCGCTCGCCGAGGTCGGCGGCGTGACCGGCGGGGTGCTCGGACTGGTGCACGGCGTCGGGGCCGGCGCCGACGGGGTCGCGCCGGACGTCGCCGCGGCGACGTTGCAGGCGGTGCCGTTCAGGGTGAACGCCGACGGGACCGGGTTGCTGCCGGTCCAGTTGCCGTTGAAGCCGAAGCTGACCGTGCCGCCGGCGGCCAGCGCGCCGTTGAAGCCCGCGTTGGCCGCCGTGACCGCGGTGCCAGCGGTGGTGACAGTGGCGTTCCACGCCTGGCTGATGGTCTGGCCGGCGGCGAGCGTCCAGCCGACCTTCCAGGCGTTGACCGCGTCGCCGAGGTTGGTGACGGTGACGTCCGCACCGAACCCGGTAGCCCACTGGTTGGTGACCTTGTACTCGACCTTGCAGCCCGGGGCCGCGGCCGCGTCGGCGGTGGCGATGCCGAAACTGGCGGCGGGAACGGCCAGGCTCGTCGCGATGAGTAGCGCTAGGCGCCGCTTGGACATTTTCATGATGAAACTCCTGTTGCGGGCGGGCGGGTCAGACGGTGGCCGTGCAGACGGTGCCGTTGAGCGCGAAGCCGGTCGCGCCGGTCACCGTGCCGTCGACGATGAAGCCGAAGGTGGCCGAGCCGCCCGTGGCGAGTTGGTCCGGGTGTAGGTCACCGCGCAAGCTCCGCTTGGGCGGGGGAGGACGTGGTCGCCGCGGTGGCAAAGGCGAGCTTCGCGGCGATGACCGGCGCGAGCTTCGCGGCGATCCCCTGGTGGCCGGAGTCGTTCGGGTGCACGCTGTCGGACTTTCCGGCGTCGGGCAGCCAGCCCGCGGTGTCCACGAAGTACGTCCTGGGGTCGGCCACCGCGGTGACGGCGGCCTGGGTCTCCGCCGAGTACCGCTCGATGAAGGTCTCCAGGGCGAAGATCGCGGCGTTCGGGTACTTCGCGCGGATGTTCTTCAGCAGCGTGATGTAGTTCGCCTGGAAGTCGGCGCCGGTGACGCTGTGCGACTTGTCGTTGGTGCCCAGGTTAATCACGACGGCGTCGGCTTGGTAGCGGGCGAAGTTCCACGCCGGAGCGGTCGTGGGCCAGTCCTGGCGCAGGAACGCGCCGCCCATGCCGATGCAGCCGTCGGCCGCGGCGACCAGGCAGGCGCCACCTACGGCGATCTGGGTGTGCGCGGCCTTCAGCTGCTCGCCGGTCAGCCAGCCGTACGCGGTGAGGGCGTTCTTCGTCGAGGTGGTGCCGACGGTGATCGAGTCGCCGATGAACTCCAGCAGCTTCGCGGGCTTCGCCGGGGCGACCGTCGCGGCGCCACTGTCCAGCGTGAGGCCCTGGAAGACCGCGTCGCCGGCGTACGACCCGGCGACCACCCGGTAGGACACCCGGAGGGTGTGGGTGCCCGAAGCCAGGGCGGTGGGGGTGAGACTCACCGTGCCGCTGACGTTCTGGATGTAGGTGTCGGCCTTACCGTCGATGCTGTAGTACAGGTCGATCGCGTTGCGCTGCTTGAGCGAGACGTGGGTGCCGGTGAAGCTGGTGATGAAATACGCGCCGGCGTACTTGGGGACGTACGCGGTGGAGCTGGTGGTGTCCCACCGCCCGTAGAAGACGACGTTCGGGTCGGTCGGGGAACCGTCACCGACCGCGGCCTCAGCCGCCGGCGCGAGCAGCCAACCAGCTGCTCCGAGCAGCACGGCCGCTGCGGTTGTTACCAGGATATTAAGGCGCCGACGCACGGGGGACCCTCCTGCAGGTGGGAGCGCTCCCAGGTGGAGCACGCAATATCGTGGACCGTCGATGCATTCAATGTCAATCCATCTGCAACAATCCGGAAACGGTGCAGAGTGCCCATGAGCCGTCCAGCAGCGGATTGTTGGAGCGCTCGCCTACACCGCGTGGTACTGGACGCCGGATGGCGCGGCCGTCGAGTGGCGCACCCGCAGCGACGGGCTGATCACCACGCGATGGGTGGGGCGGCCGGGATCAGCCAGGCGGTCGGCGATCAGCCGGACGGCGGCCCGGCCGATCGACCGGCGCGGCGGCCGTACGGCGGTGAGCGCGGGACTGAACAGCCCGGCCACCTCGTCGTCGTAGGCCACCACGGACAGATCGCCGGGCACCGAGAGCTGCCGTTCCTCGCAGCGTTGCACGAGCGCGACCGCCTCCGCGTCAGCGTGCACCAGCAGCGCCGTGGTCCCAGTGGCGAGTGCCCGGTCGAGTGCCTGGTCGAGGGCCGGTTCGCAATGCGGCGAGCGTGCGGTGGGCACCAGCGCGTCCACCGTCGCGCCGGTGTCGAGCCCGCATTCGGCGGCCGCCTCCAGCCAGCCGCGGCGCACGTGTGGGCGGGTCGGGCTCTGCTCGGCCAGCACCACGCCGATCCGACGGTGCCCGAGCGACGCCAGGTGCCGCACGGCCATCGCGGCGCCCAGCGCGTGGTCGGTCACCACCGACTCGAAGACCGCCCGGTGCGGCCCGGCCGTGGCGGTGCGCTCCAGCAGCACGACCGGCACGTCGATGGTGGCGAGCCACGCGATGGTGTCGACGGCGGTCGGCGCGTCCATCCGCGGCGCGACGATCAGCGCGTCGACGCCCTGCTGCTCGACGAGCCGGGTCAGCTGTGGCCGGTCGTCCTCGGTCTCGTAGGAGGAGCCGCGCAGGACCACCCGCATGGCCAGCTCGCGGGCGGCCTGCTCGGCGCCCTGCGCGACGTTGGGCCAGTAGTAGTCGAGCGATGGCACCAACATGCCCAGCGACACCCCGGCCGCCGCCGGTGGCTCGCCGGGCTCGTCGGCGGTGGGCAGGGCGACCCCGCCGTGCACCCGCCGGACCAAACCCTCGGCGGCCAGCTGCGCGATGTCCCGCCGGATGGTGACCGCGGCGGCGCCGAGACTCTCAGTGAGGTCGGAGATGCGCAGCACTCCAGTGCGCTGCAGGGCCTCGAGCAGTCGCGCGCGGCGGGCGACCTGCAGGGGGCCACGCTTGTCCGAGGTGCTCACCCGAGCTCCTTCCGGGTCGGCACTCCGCAAATGAAACCCGGCAAATGAATCCCCGCAATGAAATCCTGTGATCGGTCGGGAGCGTATCAGATCACTTTGACGCTAATCGATCGAGTTCGACACTCAATAGGCATTGACATGCTCGATTGTGAGCGTTAACTTCCCGGAAACCGAGCCCGTTCACCGAGCACGCCGTGAGGGCTTCCATCCGAGGACTTCGGAGAGTGACGCGTGCCCGTGTACCGCCCCGCCACGCCGGCGGCCGTGGCCGAGTGGACCCGTGACGACTGCGTCCGTCTCGCCCATCACCTGGTGGACTCCGCGCGCCGTTATGCGTCGCCCGGCCATGCGCGAATCACGCCGCCGGGGCCGCCCGGCCGCAACGGGACCGCGGTCGACGGGCTCGAGGGCTTCGCCCGGACGTTCCTGCTGGCCGGCTTCCTACTGGCGGGCGAAAAACCCGGCTACCGCCTGGCGGGCGAAAAACCCGGCTACCGCCTGGCCGGCGAAAAACCCGGTGCCGGCGCCGGGAGTGACGCCCTCGCCGAGTGGTTCATCACCGGCATCGCGACCGGGACCGACCCGTCCTCGCCGGAACGGTGGGTGCGGCTCGACGAGCATCCGCAGGCCAAAGTGGAGGCCGCCGCGCTGGCGCTGATTCTCGACATGACCCGCCCTTGGATCTGGGACCGGCTCACGCCGGACGTCCGGCAACGGGTGGTCGACTACCTGTCGCCAGCGGTCGGCGACCCGACCTACCCGCAGATCAACTGGGTCTGGTTCCGGCTGGTCGTGCAGACCTTCCTGCGCTCGGTGGGCGGACCCTGGTCGGGCACCGAGATGGTCGAGGACCTCGCCACCCACGACACCTTCGAGCGCGCCGGCGGGTGGATGTCCGACGGCCCCGAGCGGACCTACGACCACTACGCCGGCTGGGCCCTGCACCTGTTCCCGACCCTGTGG
>DASWMR010000642.1:0-2905 GCA_036399635.1 Actinoplanes sp.
TGGCACGAGCTGAGCCACCCGGAGGCGGTGCGGAGCAGCGTCGCCACCTACCGCGGCTGGGAGAAGGAGGTCCTCGGCCGGGAGCTGCCGATCAACGTCAACGAGTACGCGTTCAACTACCACACATCGGTGCCGGGGCAGATGATCCAGTGGATCTCGGCGATCGAGGAGTCCAAGGTCGACGCGGACATCGCGTACTGGAACATCGACGGCAACCTGTCCGACTCGGCCGTGCAGGCCAACCGGGGCAACGGGCAGTGGTGGCTCTACAACGCGTACGGCGGGATGACCGGCGATACCGTGCAGGTGAATCCGCCGTACCCCGGCCAGAACTACACGCTGCAGGGCGTCGCCTCGCTGGACAAGCAGAAGCGGCAGGCGCACGCCATCATCGGCGGCGCCACCAGCGCCGGCCACATCACGTTCAGCAACGTGCCGGCGAAGACCTTCGGCCGCACCGTGCACGCCTGGGTCCGGGAGATCCCGTGGACCGGGCAGATCGGCGACTCGTCGCAGCCCCGGCTGATCGCCGAGAAGGACCTGAAGGTCACCGACGGCAGCGTCCTGTTCGAGTTCGGCAAGGGCGACCTGCCCCGGCTCACCGAATCCTCGGCGTACGAGATCGTTCTGACCCCGGCCGGTGCCGGCACGCAGGTCAGTGCCCCGCCGGCGACCTGGCAGGGATCGTACGAGGCGGAGGCCGCGGCCTGGACCGGTAGCGGGTACAGCAAGAACGGGCCGGAGGGTTCCCCCGCGGACGTCGGCAAGTTCTACACCTCCGGCGGCTACGACGTCGGCGGCCTGCGCACCGGCAGCGACGGCGTCCTCGACTTCACCGTCGACGTGCCCACCACCGGCCGGTACGACCTGAGCGTCTTCGCCAACTCGCTGAACACCGCCGACGCGGTCAAGGAGCAGGGGCCGACCAATGTGTTCCTGCGCGTCGACGGCGCCGCCGAGCAGGAGCTGTACCTGCCGCTCGGCTACAAGTGGGTGGTCTGGGACCACACCGACACCACCGTCGAGCTGACCGCGGGCAAGCACACCATCTCGCTGGCCGCCCGCAGCCTGGACGGCACCCGCACCACCAAGGGCGACACGATCCTCGACCGGATCACCCTCGCCCTGCCGAACCCGGCCGCGGCCACCTCGGTGTACGAGGCCGAACTCGCCGACCTCAGCAAGGCGCGCGCGGCCTACGACGTACCCGGCCGGAATGTCTCCGGGTCCGGTGGCGCCGCGCTCACCCGCGGTGGATCGGCCACCTTCTGGGTCTACTCGGCGGCCGACGACGAGGCCACGCTCGACCTGGGCCTGCGCTCGGGCTCGGCGACGGTAAGCGTGAACGGCATCGCCCTGCCGAACGGCCGGTCGGCCGCGGTGTCGCTGTCCGGCGGCATCAACAAGGTCACCGTGACCGGCACCGGGCGTGGCGCGGTCGTCGACAAGCTGAGCGTGCGGCGCAGCTCGGGCAAGCTGCCGGCCATCGTGCTGGAGGCGGAGGACGCCGTCCGCACCGGCAGCACCGCGGTGCTCGACAAGTCGCTGGCCTCCGGCGGGAAGGCGGTCTCCGGGATCACCGGCGACAACACCCTGACCTTCTCGGTCGAGGCCGCGACGGCCGGGACGTACGCAGTCCGCGTCCGGTACTCGAACCCGGAGCAGTCGGTGGCCACGCACTACAACCCGGACCCGCTCACCCGGCACGCGGACATCGCGGTCAACGGCGGTGCCGTCCAGCGGGTGCTGTTCCCGCACAGCTTCCACGACAACAACTTCTGGGAGCTGACCGTGCCGCTGCAGCTGAAGCCGGGCACCAACACCATCCGCTTCTCCTCGGCGGAACTGCCCAACTTCGACGGCAAGACGTACGCCTCCGACACGTGGCCGGGCGTGCTGCTGCGCTCGCCGTACGCGCCGGTAATCGACAAGCTCACGGTGGCGCCGTTCAGCGGGGGATAGGTGGGTCCGATGGCGGGCTACCTGCCGCTGGACCCGGCACCGGACCGGCCGACCGTCGCCGCGCAGCGCGACGATCCCGCCTCGCCGCTCGGCATCCTGCGCCGGCCGATCGCGCTGCGGCGCGACGTCCCGGCTCTGGCACCCGGGCCGGCACCACGGTCCTGACCGGCGACTATCCGCTCGTCTATCTGCGCGGCGGCCGGCACCTGGTGGTGGTGAGCCCGCGGCGGGCGCCGGCGCGCGCCGACCTGCCGGTACTGGCCGGCACCGCACCACGGCCGCTCGACCAGAGCGGGGTGCGGGTGTCCGACGGGCGCATCAGGCCGACGGTTTCGGGTACGGGTCTTCGAGCTGACCGCGGCGGTTCAGGGCAGCAGCTGATCCGGCGCGGGTGTCCGGGCGAAGATCCCGTCCTGGCGGCCGAGCTGGGCGACCCGCTGCAGTGACGAGCGGTTGATGTCGGCGGGCCAGCTCGGCAGGACCATCGCGATGCGTACGGTGTCATTGATCTGGGTGTAGGTGCCGACGATGTCCCGGACCTCCTGCGGGTGCCCGTTGGCGTAGGCCAGCGACTCCTGGATCGCCTCGGTGAACCGGGCCACCAGCTTCGGGTCCTTGCCGATCGTCGTCTTGCTGGTGAAATACATCGAGACCATCAGGTCGGGCGCGGTGTCGACGAAGTTGGACGCCACCACCTGGCCGCCCTGGGTGAGCACCTGGGAGAGCTGCGGCTCGACCACCCACGCCGCGTCGATCGCGTTGCGCTTCAGTGAGGCGGCCATCTCCGGGAACGGGATCGCCTCGAACCTGACCGCCTTCGGGTTCCCGCCGGCGGTGCGCACCGACTGCCGCACGGTGGTGTCGCCGATGCTCTTCAGCAGGTTCACCCCGACGGTCTTGCCCGCCAGGTCCTTCGCCGAGCGGATCGGGCTGCCGTCGTTCA